>NZ_JBHTSF010000001.1:0-284353 GCF_042795295.1 Streptomyces sp. NPDC056486 | reverse complement strand
AGTGCAGCCTCTCGGCTCAACCGCCCCTCCCGCCCCGCAATAACAGGAATACAAAATCAGCATGACTCGCTATGAAACAGGGCGAAACGCTCAGTAAGGCCCTGTCGGGGAAGCGAAGACGGCCCGCCCCACCGGACCGCACCGCACCACCCGACGCCACTCCGCTCCCCGAGCAGGTACGGGGACGGAGCCAGACACACTGATGGGGCGCACATGCCAGTACCAGACTCCACCTCGCGCGGCTTCTCCCACGAGGCAACCCAGTCCGCCAGCAGGATCGTCGAACTCCTCGACGTGATGTGGGAACACGCCAGAGGATCCGCCACCATCGCCCCCGCATCCACCTCGCAACTACGCCTGATGTACCTCGTCGACCGCGATGAGGAGATCCGCATGCGATCCCTGTGCAAACGGCTCGCCACTTCCCCTCCCTCCGTCACCCGTATGTGCGACCGCCTGCAAGCCATCGGCTTCCTGGAGCGGCGACCGCGCCCCGGCAACGGACGGGAAGTCACTCTGCGGCTGACCCTCGACGGCAAGACACACCTGCGACGCATCCGCGAGCAGCGCGAGAACACGCTGCACCACGCGATCAACGCCCTTCCCCACGCCGATCGGCGCGCTCTGGCCAAGGGACTCTCGGGACTCCACACCCAACTCACCGCCGACGCCGACGCCGACGCTGACGCTGACGCCGACAAGGGCAGCAGACCCGGCTTCGTCCCCGCAGCCTGAACCTCGGCATGTGTGACTCCGGTGTTCAGGATGTCGCCGGAACGGGCTCCTGCTTCTCCTGATCCTCGGCCGCCAGTCGGCGGCGGCGCGTGGCCGGGGCGAAGATGGCCAGCACTAGCGCTCCGACGATCCAGGTTCCGGCGATGAACATGAAGACCGCCTCGTAGCCGACGCCGTTGTAGATGCCGGCGATCATCAGCGGTCCTGCCGCGTTCGAAAGGCGGCCCAGGCCGTAGGCGATGCTGGTGCCGAGCGATCGGCCCCGGGTGTCGAAGAGTTCCGGCGAGTACGCGTAGGCCAGGGCGGTGTAGCCGCGCTCGAAGAGGTTGACCAGGAACCCGAAGACGACGATGAGGACCGGGGTGAACGTCAGTCCGTACAGCAGACCGGACGCGGCGATGATCAGCCCGAAGACCACCAGGCACCATTTGCGCTCGAACCGGTCGGTGACCATCGCCGCGAGGAAGGAGCCGAGCGGTGCGCCGACCGTCGTCAGGGCCACGTAGAAGATCGAGTCCTCCACGCTGACGCCCTCGGCGGCCAGCAGGGTCGGCGCCCAGCTGGAGTAGCCGAAGAAGCCGATGGTCTGGGTGATCCACAGGACCGACAGGAGGATCGTGGGGAACAGGAACTTCCTGTCCTTGAGCATGCCCGGACCGGTCCTGCCGACCGGCCCCTGCGGACGCGGTTCTTGCGCGGCGGGCAGCTCACCGTGCTCGGCTGCCGCGCCCGCCTCGATGCGCTTCAGGACGACGTCGGCCTCCTCGTGGCGGCCGCGGGACTCGAGCCACTGCGGAGACTCCTCGAGTTTCCGCACGAAGAACACGAACAGCACGCCGATCGAGCCCCACAGGTAGACCAGGCGCCAGGACCAGTCGGACATCGGCACCACCGCGGAGGCGATGAGGTTGGTGACAGGGGTGCCGCAGATGCCGATGACGATGGCGTACGCCTGGAACTTGCCGCGCTTGGCTCGCGGGTAGAGCTCGCTGATGTAGACGACGGCGACGACGGTCATCGCGGAAAGACCCGCCGAGGTCAGCACGCGGAAGGCGCCCAGGGACCAGATGTCCCAGGCGAAGACGCACGCGAAGGACCACACGGTGTACCAGAACGTGGTCACGATGAGCGTGCGCCGGCGTCCCAACCGGTCGGCAAGGCCGCCGGCGACCACGGCACCGAAGAACATGCCGACGAAGGACAACGAGGTCACGTAGGCGATGTGGTTGACATCGGCACCCCACTGTTCGCGCACCACCGGGGCCGTGATGGCGAAAGTGTTGATGTCCGCGAACTCGAAGAAGTAGGCGAACGCCACCGCGTAGAGAGTGGTCTTGTGGAATTTCGATATGGGCAACCGGTCGAGCCGGTTGGCCGCGTTGGTGGCGGGGATGTGCTGCACTGCACGCTCCTGGAAGGGGGACGCGGCACCGTTGCGGGGCCGGCGGTTCACGGTCAGCCGGCCTCTTCGGGCCAGTACAGACGCCGGGGGTTGTCGACCAGCAGGGCCTGCTGCCGAGCAGGGGTCGTGGCGGCGTGCGGGATGTGGTCGACGAGCAGACCATCGTCCGGCATGTGGTTCTTGAGGTTGGGGTGGGGCCAGTCGGTGCCCCACAGGGCCCGGTCGGTGAACTCGTCGACGACCTTGCGGGCGAACGGCACGACGTCCCGGTAGGCGTGGCGCTCGCCGTCCAGGGCGGGCGGTCCGGTGACGGTCAGGCGCTCGGGGCAGGAGACCTTGACCCAGACGTCGTTGGTCTCGACAAAGCGCAGGAAGCGGGCGAACTCGGGGCCGTCCGGGCTCCGGGTGACGTCGGGACGGCCCATGTGATCGATGACGAGCGGAACGGGCAGGGAGGCGAAGAACGTCTCCAGGTCGGCCAGGTCCGGAGCCTCGAAGTAGAGGACGACGTGCCATCCCAGGGGTGCGATCCTGCGGGCGATGGTCGCCAGGGCCTCGGTGGGCGGGGCGTCCACCAGGCGTCGGACGAAGTTGAAGCGCACCCCTCGCACTCCCGCGTCGTGCAGGCGCCGCAGTTGCTCGTCGCTGATGTCGGGGCGCACGGTCGCCACCCCCCGGGCCCGGTCACCGGCGCTGTGCAGGGCGTCCACCAGGGCGCTGTTGTCGGCGCCGTGGCAGGTGGCCTGCACGATGACGTTGCGCGCGATGCCGAGGTGGTCGCGGAGGGCGAACAGGTCGTGTTTGGAGGCGTCGACAGGCGTGTATTTGCGTTCGGCCGCGAAGGGAAACTCGGCGCCGGGGCCGAACACGTGGCAGTGGGCGTCCACGGCCCCCGCGGGCAGGGCGAAGGCGGGCTCGGTGGGGCCTCGGTACCAGTCGAGCCAGCCGGGGGTGACGGCGAAGGCCTGGTCAGGGTCAGTCATCGGGAGTGCTCCTCGTGCCGTGCCGTCAGTCGACGTAGGTCAGGCCGTGCTCGGCCAGGCGTCCGCGCATGGCGTACATGTCAAGGCCGAGCTCGCCCGCCTTGAACCGTTCCCGCTTGTCCTCCTCGGCGGCCTCGCGCCTTACGGCCGCCTCGGCCACCGCGGCGGCCCGGGCAGCGGGGACGACGACGACGCCGTCGGTGTCAGCGACGATCACATCACCGGGGTTGACCAGCGCGTTGGCGACGACGACGGGAACGTTGACCGAACCGAGTGTGGCCTTGACGGTTCCCTTGGCGTTGATCGCGCGGGAGAAGACGGGGAAGTCCATCTGCCGCAGCTCGTCGACGTCGCGGCAGCCGCCGTCGATGACCAGACCCTCGGCTCCACGGGCGCGGAGGGAGGTGGCGAGCAGCTCGCCGAAGAAGCCGTCCTCGCTCTCGGTGGTGCAGCCGGCGACGACGACGTCGCCTTCCCGTACCTGCTCGGCGGCCACATGCAGCATCCAGTTGTCGCCGGGCTGCAGCAGTACGGTGACGGCGGTGCCGCAGAGCTTCGCGCCCTCGTAGACGGGCCGGATGTACGGACGCATCAGGCCGAGTCGGCCCATGGCCTCGTGGACCGTGGCGACCCCGAACCGGGAAAGGGCCTCGACCGCCGCGCGGTCGGCGCGTTCTGTGTTGCGGTGGACGACTCCGAGTTCGTGCATGGTGTGGCTCCTTGCGCTGTCGTGGGTGATCGGATCGAGTGCGGACCCCGGCCGCATGGGGCTGGGCCGGGGACGGGGAGGCTCAGCGGCCCTGGGCGGTCAGGCGGGCGTCCAGACGGGGATAGACACGCCTGGCGTTCCGTTCCTCGATCGCGGTCAGTTGTTCGTCGGACAGGCCCGCGTTCTCGACGTAGCGGCGGGTGTCGTCGAAGTGGTGGCCGGTGTGCGGGTCGATGCCGCGGACGGCTCCGATCATCTCGGAGGCGAACAGGATGTTGGAGTGCGGGACCACTTCAAGGAGCAGGTTGATGCCGGGCTGGTGGTAGACGCAGGTGTCGAAGAAGACGTTGCGCATCAGTGACTCCACCGCCTCCGGCTTGCCCAGCGCCTGCGCCAGGCCCCGGAATCGGCCCCAGTGGTACGGCACGGCGCCGCCGCCGTGCGGGACGATCAGGCGCAGCTCGGGGAAATCGGCGAACAGATCCCCGGTCAGCAGCTGCATGAACGCGGTGGTGTCGGCGTTGAGGTAGTGCGCCCCGGTGGTGTGGAAGGCCGGGTTGCAGCTGGTGGAGACGTGCACCATGGCCGGCACGTCCAGCTCGGTGAGCTTTTCCCACACCGGGTACCAGGACCGGTCGGTCAGCGGTGGTGCGGTCCAGTGGCCGCCGGAGGGGTCCGGGTTGATGTTGACGGTGACAGCGCCCAGTTCAAGAACGGCGCGTTCGAGTTCGGGTATGACGGTGGCCGGATCGGTTCCCGGTGACTGCGGCAGCATCGCACCGGGGGCGAATCGCCCGGGGTACAGCTCGGCGACGCGGTGGCACAGGTCGTTGCAGATGCGGGCCCACGCGGAGGAGGTGGCGAAGTCTCCGATGTGGTGGGCCATGAACGAGGCGCGGGGGGAGAAGACGGTGACGTCGACGCCTCGCTCGTCCATGAGACGCAGTTGGTTGGTCTCGATGGACTCGCGGATCTGGTCGTCGCTGATGGCGGGCCCTACGGGGTCGGGCACCTGTGCCCGGTCGGTGAGCGCGGCGGTCTGGGCCTGACGCCACTCCCCCAGCGGGGCCGGCGCCGTCGTGTAGTGGCCGTGGACGTCGATGATCACGCGGTGTTCTCCAGAGCGGTGGGGGCGGGGTCCCAGAGGGAACGGGGTACCAGCAGGTCGCCGGCCATGATGAGGCGGGCGGTGCGAAGGAGCGCGGAGCGCGTGACCCGCCGGGGAACGTCAGGGGCGAGGCCGAGGGTGACGCTGAACTCTCCGGACGGGTGCTCGACGGAGACGGTGGGTTCCGTGCCGGACACATCGGCGGCGACGTCGCGGGCGACGCTGCCTTCAAGTACACAGGCTGTCGCGGCCGTTACAGCGGCGAGCACGCCGATGGACTCATGACACACCCGTGGGATGAGGCTGCGCGTGGCGAGGGTGCCTCCGTGCCGCGGCGGCGCCACCAGCGTCATCTTCGGGTAGTTCTTCTCCGTGACGTCGCCCAGGCCCATGGCTTCGCCGCAGATCAGGCGCAGGGCCTCGACACGGGCCTTGAGCCCGTCGTCGGCGTCTATCTGTGCCGGTGTCTCGTAGCCGGTGACGCCCAGGCGCTCGGCTGCCACGATCACCAGGGGCTGGCCGTTGTCGATCAAAGTGACATCGACGTCGCCGCTTCCAGGGACCTCGACGGTGTCGCGCGTACGCCCGGTGGGCAGCAGGGATCCTGCGACGGATCCTGCCGTGTCCAGAAAGCCGATCTCGATCGGAGCGGCGGTGCCGGGGACACCGTCGATACGGGCCTGCCCCCGGTAGTCGACGTACCGCGCCCCGTCCCTGCCCAGTGGGGTGGCGACGGTGATCTCGGCAACCATGCCGGTGTTGCGGGTGCGCACGCGAGCGGTGGTGCGGTCGGCGCCGGGGACGACCATGCCGGTCTCGACGGCGAACGGCAGCACGGCGGCCAGCATGTTGCCGCAGTTGGAGGAGGTGTCGGCGGTGTCCCCGCCGGGCTGCACCTGGACGAAGGTCCACTCCACGTCGACGCCGGGTTCCGTGCCAGGACCCACGATGCCGACCTTGCTGGTCAACGGATGCCCGCCGCCGATCCCGTCGATCTGGCGCGGGTCGGGTGATCCCATGGCGGCCAGCAGTACGGCGTCACGGAGCCCGGTGTCCTCGGGCAGCGCTCGCACATCGAAGAACGGCCCTCGCGACGTTCCGCCGCGCATGAACAGGCACGGAATCGCGGTCTGGGAGCCGTGAGGGCGCGCCCCGCGGGTCCGGGCCACTGCTTCGGCAGGCATCAGCACTCCTTCGTCGACTGGGGATACGCAGAGGAAGCTAGATCATCAACCAGATTGTTGACAAGATGTTTGAAGAAATTACAAAAGAAGTCCCCCCACGGCACGACCGGAGTCCCCACCGCTCTAGGCTTCACCTGCACAGGCCTGCCGATGAAAGAGGTCGAACGAGTTGACGGACAAGCTGACGGGCGCCGCCGCACGCCAGTACGTGGCCGACGCCATCAGGCATTCCTTGCGCTCCGGGGACCTGGTACCCGGGCAGCGACTTGTGGAGAACGACCTCGCCGAGTCCTACGGAGCGACCCGCAGCGCCGTCCGCGAGGCCCTGCAGGACCTCGCCGCCGAGGAGATCGTCGAGATCGTCCCCCGCCGCGGCGCCCGCATCCGGGCGGTCTCCGTCGACGAGGCCGTCCAGATCACCGAGTGCCGCTCCGCGCTGGAGCAACTGTGCGCCATGAAGGCCGCCACACAGGCGAACGAGGCGCAGCGTGCGGAGCTGCGCCGGATCGGCACGGAGATGCGGCAGGCCGTCGCGGACGGAGCGGTGCACACCTACTCCGCCCTCAACCAGCGCCTGCACGAACTGGTGGTCGAGGCCAGCGGTCAGGAGGTGGCCAGGCGCCAACTCGAACGACTCAACGGACCGATGGTGCGTTTCCAGTTCCGCCTTGCCCTACGTCCCGGCCGTCCCGCCCAGTCCCTGCAGCAGCACCTCGACATCATCGACGGAATCGTCAGCGGTGACGCCACAGCAGCGGCACGGGCTGTTGCCGCGCACTTGGGCGACGTGATCGAACAACTGCGGTCGTCGGCCACCACATCGTCCACACCGGTACCGACCCGCACGTGACCCCCCGGCGGGCGTGTGGGACGGGCGCGCTGGTCAATGAATGGCTGGCCAACGCAGATGACCCGCTCGACCCCGAGGAGCTGGCCGAGCGGGTCCTGCGCTTGTCGATGGTCATCGTGCGGGGCCGCCCCGCAACCGACGCGTCGTAACCGTCAGGACCACGGCACCACAAGGGCACCCCAGGCGACCACGGGGCCTGCGGCGACGATGCCGCAGGTGTAGCCGAGCACCTTGCGGTAGAAGCCGCGCCGTTCCACGCCTCGCGCGTTGCTCAGCACCAACGCCCCGTTGGTGGAGAACGGTGAGACATCGACGATCGTGGTGGAGACCGCGAGAGCGGCGATCAGCCCGGTCGAGCTGAGTTGACTGGACAGCAGCAGTGGAACCGCGATCGGGATGATCGCTGTGAGGATCGCGGTCGAGGATGCGAAAGCCGATGTGACGGCGACCGTGAAACACAGGAGCAGGGCCACGACGAGCGGGGTTCCGAAGTCGGCCGCGTGCTCCGATATCTGCTCGATGATTCCGGCGTGCTCCAGCATCGCGATGTAGGTCATCATGCCGCCGACCAGCAGCAAGGTGTGCCAGCTGATGCCGTCCACGGCTTGCTCCTGGCGCTTCATGTCCAGGAGGGCAAGGAGCGCGCCGGCGGCCAGGGCGAGGACGCCGATCTGCATCTGGAAACCCAGGGCACACACGACCAGGGCGGCGAGGGCGGCCAGAGTTGCCCACTGGTGCCAGGTGGCTCGCTCTGTGTCTGCGTCGTCGCCCGTCGAGGACTGCTCGGGCTGTGCGGTGGGGTCCACCGCCATCGTGCGGCGGCGCAGCGCGGCGAAGGTGAGCAGTGACAGAAGGAGGTTGACGGCGAAGCTGGCGAAGAACAGGGTGGCCGGGGCAACGGACAGCTCGGTGTCGTCAACCATCCCGAGTACCAACGCGCCCGAGACGGCCATGGGGGAGAAAGCCCCGGCATGGGCGCCGCTGATCACCATCATCCCGGTCATGAGCGGGTTGATGTCGTAGCGGAAGGCGAAGTTCATCGCGATGGGCACCAGGATCGCCACGGCAGCGGGAGTGAAGGTGCCCAGCGAGGTCAGTACCCCGGCCAGCAGGAAGAGCACCCACGGGATCAGGGTGGTCCTGCCCCTCACCAGGCGGACTCCGGCGGCGACCAGCAGATCGACCGTCCCGTTGCGGCGGGCCACGGCGAACAGGTAGGTCACGCCGACGATGGTGAGGAAGAGCTCCACGGGGAAGCCCTCGAATATCTGCTCCTCCGTCATGTTCAGCGCGGTCGTACCGACGGCGAACGACGCGACGAAGGCGAGGATGCCGATGTTGATCGGCAGGACAGTGCCGACGACGAACATGACAAGCAGTGCGCCGACGGAGATCAGCTCAGGAGACATCATTGTCCTCTTTGTCCTGCGGGGCGGGGCGAAATGAGGGGGGCAGGGGGCCTGATGGGCCGATGGCGTGCCAGTGAGGGAAGCACGCCGAACACGGTGAAGAACAGTCTTGAAGGACTCCGTGAGCGCCCGGCGGAAGCGGCTTGCTCGCCTGGGCGGCAGATATCAGGCAGCTGCCGGAAGGGCGAGATCGCGTACGAGAATGCGGGCCTGGCACAGGATGCGCGCGGCCCGGGCGACGGTGACCCGTTCGGGTCCGGCGGCGGTGGCACCCGAGGACTCCACAGCCAGGACGCCTGCCGGGGTGCCGATCCGCAGCACGTGGCTGCCGGGCGCAGTGGAAGCCCGGGCCACCACGGTGGCGTCGATGAGGTTGGCGGCCGCCACGGCGACGGCGGACGTGAGGCCGATGGCCGGGTGGGGGGAGTGCATGGACAGCATGCGCACGGAGACGTCGTACTCGTGGGCGGCCACGGACTCGCCCAGGGTGGTGGTGTAGGCGACGGGAGGGCCGACAAGCCCTGCCTTGGGCACCGCGTCGCCGGGCTCGGCGCCAGGTTGCACGAGGCCCATGCGGATGGCAGCGGCGTGCCGCCCCGCGCGCAGCCAGGGCACCTCGGCGCGCATCTGCTCCAGCGTCTCGGCTCCGGTCCGGTCGGCTCCCAGCGCGTCCACGAGGACGACCGGGGCCCCGGCGTCCACCATGCTCACATGCAGCAGCTGCTCGCCGACCGTCAGTTCTTGGACCGGTAGACCGGTCGGCAGAAGGAGGCCCGTCGCTGCCCCTGCGGGATGGCGGAAGGTGAGTCCCACCGGCACACCGCCGGCAAGGGTGCCCGGGACCGTACGGTCGCCGAACTCCTGGACCCGGCCACCCGGTGTGTCCACCTCGGCTTCCAGTACCGCGCCCGTGTTGATGTTGCGCATGACCACCGAGGTGCGGTCCTTCTTGAGCGGCACCAGGCCCTCGGCCACTGCGTAGAGGGCGATGGCCGTCGCGCAGTTGCCGCAGTTGCTGCCCCACTCGACCGTGCCGGTGCCGATGCCGACCTGGGCGAAGAGGTAGTCGATGTCGACGCCCTCGCAGGCACTCGCTCCCACAACGGCCGCTTTGGACGTAGTGGGCGTAGCGCCACCGATGCCGTCGAGCTGAACGGGGTCTGCCCCGCCGTAGGCGTCGACCAGGATGCGTTCGATCCGGTCACGGTCGGTGGGCATGTGGACCTGAGGGAAGAGCCAGCACTTGCTGGTCCCACCTCTTACCAGGGTTGCGGGAACGTGCATGTCAGAGCGTCTTTCTCTCAGCGCGTCAGGTGTGGGGCCGCTGCGTTGCGCAGACTCTCGCAGAGCGTCTGGCTTGAGCACAATGTCTCTTTTCTTGAGTAGGGTTTAGCTGAGCTAAAGTCACTGCATGCTCAATGTTCGCCGACTGTTGCTCCTTGCTGAGGTTGCCGAGCGCGGCTCGCTGACCGCGGCCGCCGAGGCGCTGTCCATGACCACCTCAGCGGCCTCCCAGCAGATGACCCTGTTCGAGCGCGAGGCCGGACAACCGCTGATCGAGCGGCTGCCACGCGGCGTGCGCGCCACCGCGGCGGGCGCTGCGCTGGCCGAGCGAGGCCGTGCCATTCGCCGTGAAATGCAGGCGGCGGAAGCCGACTTGGAGGCTTTCGGTCATCTGGATCGGGGTGTAGTGACCCTCGGCTCCTTCCCGACCGCCAGCGCCTCCCTCCTCCCGCTGGCCCTGACCCGCTTCCGCCGAGCCCACCCGCAGGTGCGCACGGTCGTGCGTGCGGGGGTTCTCGCGCAGCTGCGGGAGATGCTGCACATCGGCGAGGTGGAGATGTCACTGCTGTGGGACTACGACTGGAACCGTGTCGACGACGACCAGTTGATCCTCACTCCGCTTCTTGAGGACCCGACGGTCCTGGTCGTGCCGGCCGGTTCCCCGCTGGTCGCCTCCGATCGCGTACGACTGTCCGACCTGGCGGACCAGGAGTGGATCATCCGCGCGGAAAATCATCCGGTCGCCGACGTGCTGCGCCGGGCCTGCGGTCAAGCGGGCTTCGAACCGCGTATCGCCTACGCCTCCCACGACTACCAGGAAGCGCAGGCCATGGTTGCCGCCGGGCTCGGCCTGGCCCTGGCCCCCCGCCTGGCCCTGACCAACCGACGCAGCGACGTACGCCTGCTTCCCCTGTCACCCGATGCCCATGCCCATGCCCATGCCCATTCGCCCCAGGAGCAGGCGGCCGGTGACGTCCCTCCGGTCCGCCGCATTCTGCTGGCCAGGCCGGCCCAGCGCGCTGGCACCCCAGCGGCCCAGGCGATGGCCCGCGTGCTGCACACCGTTGCCCACGGCTTCACCGATCCCGGCCTGGACCGCTCTCAGTTGGGCGCGGTGCGAACGAGGTGACCAACAGGTGATCGGAGCTCCGCCATCCTGAACTCCGCGAGTCACAGCGGCCGGTGTGGATTTTCAGCGGGAAGGACGGGCCGGGGCGAGTTCCGTGATGGCGAGTTCGACGCGTACCGATCTCGGAGCGAAACAAGGGGTGTATGGATCAGCGTCAAGAACGCAAGTGTCACCGATGTCATTCTTGTTGAAGGTGCCGGTTCGTGGCATCTACAGTAATGGGCGGGCCACCGGCACAAGTGGTCTCGGCGGACTGCAGTCTTCGCCCGTCGCCGGAGAGACGTCGGTGGAGGAGCGTGACCAGAACTGGACGGCCGACAGATCCTGCCTGCTGGCGAACCGTGGATAGACTGCCCGATGTGACACCCGGTGTAACCGCACGGTGCGGATGTCGTAGCAGTCGCAGTCTCTCCCCTTGAAAGGCCCGCCAGGATTCATGACCACCATGCGAGATGTCGCCGCCCGCGCCAGAGTCAGCGCGAAGACGGTGTCGCGTGTGTTCAACGACGACGTACACGTCCTGCCTGAAACACGGGCCCGGGTCGAGGCAGCACTGAGTGAGCTCAACTACGTGCCGAACTCGGTTGCGACCACCTTCCGCAAGGGGCGCGCTCCAGTGGTCGGGGTAGTGGTGCCTGACCTGCTCGACCCGTTTTTCGCCGCCGTCGCCGAGTCGGTGAACCGAGTGGCGATCGAGAACGGCATGTCCACTGTCGTGACCAGTGTGGACAACGCACAGCGCGAGCGCGAGGTCGTCGACCGCCTGCTGGGACAATCATTGAGCGGGCTGGTCATCGCGCCGGTAGCCACCGACAACTCCTACCTCGATCGCTGGTGTGACCGTCTGCCGGTGGTGTTCGTCGACCGCGGGCCGACAGGAGTGAGAGCCGACTCCTTCCTGGAAGACGACGAGGGTGGCACCCGCTTGGCCGTGGAGTACCTGATCGATCACGGCCACACCAGGATCGCGTTCATCGGTGATGTCCCGGATCTGCCGACCAGCCGTAACCGCCTGCTCGGCTACCGCGGGGTGCTGGACGAGCGCGGTCTGCCGCAGCCTGAGGCCTATGTCGTGTTCGGCGCCCTGGATCGGGAGAGCTCGAGCGACATCATTGCCGGGCTCGCGGCGCTCGATGAGCCGCCGACAGCGATCGTCTCCTCGAACGCGCGCAGCAGTATGGCGCTGGTCCCTGCCCTGCGGGATCAGCGGTTTGCCGTCGTCGGATTCGGTGATTTCCCGATGGCGGACATGATCACGCCGGCGATGACCGTGATCGACCAGAATCCGGAACTGCTCGGCGAGCATGCCGCGCACCGGGTGTTCGACAGGCTCGCCCACCCCAAGCGCCGGTTCCGCCGTCGGACAGTGCTGCCGGTACGGCTGGTCGAGCGCGGCTCCTGCCCACTCCCACTGCCTGACTGACCAGTACGGCCGGGACGACGCAAGCCGCAGGCGTAGAGGCGTAGTCGGCACATGGGGTGTGGTTTGTAGTGCGTTCGGGCCAGTGGCGGCCCACAGCCTGGTCCGGCAGCACCGGCCAACTGCGCCTCGTCCGTGCGCCTCGTCCGTGTGCCTCGCCAGGGGACTGCGACCGGGCTCGGCTCAGCTCCCCACTGCCGTCGGCTGATCGGCTGCAGAGATTCGCAGCCCGGTACGGGTGAGGTCGACCCGCAGCCGGTCCAGGCCGTCCACGATGAGGCCGACGTCTGTCAGAGCACCCGGTTCGACGGTGCCAAGCATGCCGATGACCTCGCAGCCTGCGGCCCGGGCTGCCGCGATTCCAGCCGGAGCGTCCTCCACGACCAGGCATCGGGCGGGGTCGACGCCGAGCCGCGCCGCCGCCAGGAGATAGGGCTCCGGATCGGGCTTGCCGCAGCGCACATCGTCAGCGGTGATCAGGACCGATGGGGCGGTGATTCCCACTGCGGCCAGCCGGGCGGCGGCTATGCGGCGAGTACCGGATGTGACGATGGCGCGGCGCTCGTCGGGCAGGCCGGTGATCAGTTCCCTTGCCCCGGGGGCCGGCTCCACCCGTGAGGCGTCGGCGACTTCGATGGCCTCGATCCGGCGCAGCGCGTCATCGACCCGGTCAGCCGGGAGCAGTTGCTCCACGAGCGGCCGCGCCGGGCGGCCGTGGTTGCCCTCCACCACGGCTGCGGAAAATTCCCTCTCTTTGGCGAACTGGTCCCAGCATCGCAACACCGACGCCGTCGAGTCGGCCAGGACACCGTCCAGGTCGAAGAGCACTGCGTCGAAGGAGCGGGTGAACACCGGGGAGTTGAGGTCGAGCGGAGTTCGCCTGCCAAGGGTGCGCAGCACTCGGAACTGCTGCTGTCCGGGCGCGAGTTCGGCGTCGATCGCGAGGTGCGGCACTACGGGCGCGGCGGCCGGTGCGGCATCGGTGCGGTGCGCGTCGCGGGATTCGGAGCGGCCTGCCCGGCGTCGCGCGAACAGCTCCGGGGAGCCGCGCAGGTGGATCATGTGCGGCTTGGCCGGAGCAAGGGCGTCGAGCAGGTCCGTCCACTCGGCGGTCCCGGTGAGCTCGGCCGTGAACGGGGCGACGAGCACTGCGCCGCCGGCCGTTGCGACGACCTCGGCCGCGGTGGCGCGCAGCGCCGCGTAACGGGCGGCGCGGATGGTGGCGCCGTGCGGCGGGGCCAGCCAGTGGTCGTCGAGGACCGTGCCGTGCAGCCGATCGAGCAGGGACACGGTCAGTGTGTCGAGGTCGAGCAACGGCAGCCGGAGCTTCTCCGCCAGGGCCCGGCCGAGGGTGGTCTTGCCGCTTCCGGCGACACCGGAAACAGCGATCACGAGCGGCGGATCCTCTTGACAATGCGTCGTCATGCTGCCGATGCTAACGGCTCAAGTCACCGGTGTCACGGTCCTCCATGTCACCGAAGTCATCGCTAATGATCCGAGAGGAGGCGGGCCCATGGGCGGCCGGCTCGCGGCGGGTATCGACCTGGGCAGCACGGGAATCAAGCTGCTGGTTCTCGACGAGGACGGGACCGAGGTCGCACTCGCGGAACTCCCGACGCCGTGGCGGTCCGGACCCGGCGGGACGACCGATCTCCCGGTGGAGTGGCTGGTCGATGCGGTGCACCGGCTGGTGGCCGACGCCACGGCCCGGACGGCCGCGGTCACCGACCGGCCGATCGAAGCGGTCGCGGTGTCCGGCATGGGCGAGAGCGGTGTGCTGCTCGACCCGGACGGTGCCGTGGTCGCCCCGGCCTTCGCCTGGTTCGACCCGCGCGGCGCGGAACAGGTCACCGGCTTCTCCGCGGAGATCCGCGAGACATTCGCCGGACGGACCGGCCTGCCGCTCGGCGCGCAGGTGTCGGCGGCCAAGCTTGCCTTCCTGCGCGACGGCGGGGTGCGCCTGGCCGGGCACCGCTGGCTCAACCTGCCGGAGTTCGTCGCCACCGTGCTCGGCGGGCGGCAGACCGCCGAACTCTCGCTGACCTCGCGGACCGGGCTGCTCGATCAGGACACCGGCGAGGCGTGGGACGCGATGCTCGACGAACTCGGCGCGGACCGGGACCTGCTGGCGCCGTTGGAGCCGGCGGGCGCCGACCTCGGCACGGTCCGTGATTCGTTCGGCGACCGGATCGCCGGCGCCCGGATCACCGTCGCCGGGCACGACCACCTGGTCGCGGCCGAGGCCGGCGGGCCGCTCGCCGCAAACCACTACCACGTCTCCATGGGCACAGCCGAGGTCCTGCTGCGGGTGATGGACGCCCCGCTCGGCTACGCCGCGCGGACCCGGTTGGCCGAGCATCTGGTCAACGAGGTACGCCACGTGGTGCCCGGCAAGCACGTACTTGTCGCCGGGGTCAAGACCGGCCTGCTGCTGCGGCGGGCCCTGCAGACCTGCGGGATCACCGACCGGTCCGGCCGCAACCGGCTCGATACCGCTGTGCTGGAACTGCCCCTGGAGGGAGCCCTGCCCGAGGGTGGTCTTACGGTCTCCGGCGCCCGCAACGACGACGGCGTGCTCGCCGTCACCGTACAGACCGACGGCATCGGTCCTGCCGAGCTGTTCGGCGCGGTCCTGCGCCACAGCAACGACGAGGTCGAGCGGCTGATTGCCGCGATCGACCAGGAACTCCCCCGCGCCGGCTCGGCCACTCTCACGGGCGGCTGGGCCGGCATGGGCAGCGTCCGCCGGGCCAGGGCGGCGGTCCTGCCCCACCTGACGGTCTCCGAGCGCGCCCAGGAGACCGCCTTCGGGGCCGCCCGGGCCGCGGCCCGCCTGCTTACCGCACCGATCCGCCCACTGCCCGCACCGATCCACCCGCTTCCCGCGTCGGCCCGCTGAGCCCGACGAACACCGATCCAGTCCGATCCAGTCCGATCCGGTCCGATCCAGTAGCCAGGAGCAACCCTGTGAACACCCTGACCACACCCGAGCGCCGCGGCCTGTCCGCGATCTCCACCCCGGGCGGCCGCATGTTGATCGTTGCCGCAGATCAGCGCAACTCGATGAAGGCCGTCATGGCCGACGCGCCGGGCGGCCCTGACGGCATCAGCCGGGCCGAACTCGCCGACGCCAAGGCCGACCTGGTCCGATACCTCGCCAACCATGCCCAGGCGATCCTGCTCGACCCGGAGGTCGCACTGCCCGACATCATCGACGACGGTGTGCTGGATCGCGACACCGCACTCGTCGTGGGGATGGACGCCTCCGGCTACGAGACCGTCGACGGCCTGCGCTACACCCGCTTCGTCCCGGGTATGACCGCGCGCCGGGTCCGGGACCTGGGCGGCGATGTCGCCAAGATGTTGTTCTACACCCGCCCCGACAAGCAGGGGGCTGACTCCGAGGTCGCGCGGCAGATCCGCGATGTCGTGCGGGAGTGCTCGGAGGAGGGGGTCCTGCTCATTGTCGAGCTGCTGACCTACCGGCTCGACGACGAATCCGAGGAGGACTACGCGGCCGCATTCCCCGCGCTGGTCACGGACGGGGCCAAGCTTGCCGTCGAGTGCGGGGCGAAGGTCCTCAAGCTGCAGTACCCGGGCTCGGCCGAGGCCTGTGCGGCGGTGACCGAGGCCGCTGCCGGTGTCCCGTGGGCAGTGCTGTCGGCCGGGGTCGACCATGAAACTTTCGTGGGACAGGTGGCCACGGCCGTCGCCAACGGGGCGAGCGGCGCGATGGCAGGCCGCTCACTGTGGAAGGACAGCCTCTCGATCACCACCGGCGCCCGGGAGAAGCTCCTGACCGCCCGCGCGCTTCCGCGGCTGCGGGAGCTCAAGGCTGTCCTCGACGGCTGATCCCCATCGGGTGTGCGAGCGGACCGGCACCGCACGATCCGGGCCGCTCGCACCTCACGTTCACGTCGCCGGTGCCATCGGCCGAAGCCGACACCGTAGACATTCCTCAGACATTCCTCGTGCTCCCGCTCCTGCTTCTGACCGGCCCACTCCTCAACGTGGAGGAATCCCGTGCGTGCCCTGAAAGTCCCCTCAAGCTCCCCACGCCGGGCCGAAGTGCCGGACGGCCGTCCGACCGCGGTCGGCCCCACCCTCGTCGCTGCCCTCGGCGGCCTGCTCTTCGGCTACGACACCGGCATCATCTCCGCCGCGCTGCTCTACATCGGTCCGCAGTTCGACCTCGGCGACCAGGCGCAGCAGATCGTCGTCGCCTCCCTGCTGGTCGGCGCGATCATCGGAGTCGCCGTGGGCGGCAGCCTCATGGACCGCGTAGGCCGCAAACGAACACTGATCGGCACCGCCGTCGTCTTCATCGTCGGCGCCGCCGTCTCGGCCGTCTCCGTCTCAGTGGTCGAACTGGTCGTCGCCCGCGTGGTGCTTGGCCTGGCCATCGGCTGTTCCTCGGTCGCCGTGCCCGCCTACATCGCCGAGATCGCCCCCGCCCGGCTGCGTGGACGGCTGGTCTCCGTCAACCAGTTGATGATCAGTACCGGCATCCTCAGCTCGTACCTCGTCGGCTACCTGCTCTCCGACTCCGGCGCCTGGCGCTGGATGCTCGCCATCGCCACCGTGCCTGCCATCGGCATGCTCATCGGCCTTGTCCGGCTGGGGGAAAGCCCGCGCTGGCTGCTCACCCGGGGACGGACGGACGAGGCGCGCCGCGTCCTCGCCCGGCAGCACACACCGGAGGAGGTCGACAGAGAACTGGCGGACATCGCCGAATCGATGGCCGAGGAACGGCAGTTCTCCTACCGGGACGTCCTCGGTAAACGATTCCGCCCGGGCATCATCCTCGGTGTCGGTGTGGCGGCGACCAACCAGTTGGTCGGCGTGAACGCGGTCACCTACTACACACCCACCCTCCTGACCCGGGCCGGCTTCGGTGACTCCGCCGCCATCCTGTCCTCTGTCGGCATCGGCGTCGCCAACGTCGCCTTCACCTTCCTCGGCTATCTGCTGGTCGACCGGGTCGGCCGACGCCCTCTGCTGCTGACCGGGACGGGCATCACCGTCGCCGCCCTGGTCGCCATCGGCAGCCTGTACGCCGCGACCGACCTCACCGGCATCAACCAGGTGCTGCTCGTGCTGGCGCTGATGGCCTACGAAGCCGCCTTCTCCGCCAGCCTGGGCATCTCGATGTGGCTGGTCAACAGCGAGATCTTCCCCACCGCGGTACGAGGTAAGGCCGGCTCCTTCGGCCTTGCCACACACTGGGTGCTCAATCTGCTGATCTCGCTGACCGTACTGACGACCATCCAGGCCATCACCCCCAGCGGCCTGTTCTTCACCTACGCCGTCCTCGGCGCCCTCGGGTTCGTCTTCCTCGCCCGCCGTATGCCCGAGACCCGCGGCAAGCGGCTGGAAGAGATCGAGGCCGAACTCCAGCGCCCAACGGCCCGGGTCTAGCTGGGCCTTCACATGGCCCCGGCGTGCCGAGCTGGAGCAGCTGCCGGCAGATGCCGGGCCGGTGGTTCCCGAGGTGAGCCGAAGCGGGACCCGCAAGACGGCCCCTGGGACGACCGGATACATTACGCGCGTCGCCAGTCCGGCTACTTGAGGAGGGGAAGCGTGACCGACACCAGCGAAGCACGATCCGCGGACGATTCAGCGCATGCGACCCAGCAGAGCCGACTGCGCCGCCTGATGCGCTACATCCCCTTGATCGCCCCCGTCCTGCTGTGGACCGTGCCTTGCTGGGTGCTGCTGTACGCGGGTCAGCACTGGCCGCTCCCCGTGGCGCTTGGCGGCACCGCCCTGTTCGTCCTCGGTCTGATCGGCATGCCGCTCGCGATGACGCGTGGCCACGGTCGGCGGCAGCAGGACTGGGCGGCGATCGTCGGGGACACCCTCCTTGGGGCCGGCTGGGTGCTGTTCACCTGGTCCGTCCTGCTCGGCGTCCTGCTGCGGCTCGCGCTGACCGTGGCCGACGTCGGCGACGGCCAGGACCGGGCCCGGATCGTCACCTGGGCGGTCCTCGGCACAGCCGCCGTGCTGCTCGCCTGGGGATACGCCGAGGCCCGCCGGGTGCCACGGGTACGCCGCCTCGACGTGCAACTCCCGCGCCTGGGAGCCGGATTGGACGGCACCCGCGTCGTCCTCATCACCGACACCCACTACGGCCCGCTCGACCGCGCCCGCTGGTCGGCCCGGGTCTGCGAGACGGTCAACACCCTGGAGGCCGATCTGGTCTGCCACACCGGCGACATCGCGGACGGCACGGCCGAACGCCGCCGCGCCCAGGCCGCCCCACTCGCCACCGTGCGAGCCACCCGGGCCCGGGTCTACGTCACCGGCAACCACGAGTACTACAGCGAGGCACAGGGCTGGGTCGACCTGATGGACGAGCTGGGCTGGGAGCCGCTGCGCAACCGCCATCTGCTGCTCGAACGCGGCGGCGACACCCTCGTGGTCGCCGGCGTGGATGACGTCACCGCCGAGTCCTCGGGCCTGGCCGGCCACCGCGCCCACCTCGCCGGAGCCCTCGACGGCGCCGACCCCGACCTACCCGTCCTGCTCCTCGCCCACCAGCCCAAGTTCGTCGACCGGGCAGCAGCCGACGGCATCGATCTCCAGCTCTCCGGCCACACCCACGGCGGCCAGATCTGGCCCTTCCACCACCTCGTTCGCATCGACCAGCCCGCCCTCGCCGGCCTCAGCCGCCACGGCACCCGCACCCTCCTCTACACCAGCCGCGGCACCGGCTTCTGGGGCCCGCCCTTCCGCGTCTTCGCCCCCAGCGAGATCACCCTCCTCGTACTCCGCTCCCCGCAGCTACCCCCCACGCCATGACACGGAGCGGGCCGACGATCCCGCACGGACCTAGGTCCTGCCGTCGGCGTTCAGCGGTACGCCGTCCAGGGTGGTATCCGTGAGGGTGGTGCGAACCGCGGTGATGGCCTCCGTGCGGCTGACCACGGTGCAGGTCATCTCACACAAGAGGAAACCCGTGCGGTGCTTTCCGCGCACCATGCCGGCCTCTGCGCCCTGGTTCACGCCTTCGCGGAGCCAGTCGTACAGGTCGTGGACGTCGTCGTCCTGCCAGCCCTTGAGGGCAGCCGCGCGAATGCCGAGGGCCAGTTTCTCGGCCAGGTAGTCCGGGTCGATGACGCTCCGGAAGCGAATGGCCAGACGCTCGAACTCGTGGCCTGCGCCGAACTCCCACGAAGCCCAGAGCTCGTTGATGCCCTGTGCCACGGGCCGGGCTTCGAGAAGCCACCGGTACTCATCCATGAAGGGCGCGTGACGGCGTAACCACCAGTTCTGCTCCCGTGGCGCGATCGCCCAGGGACCGGGGACCTCGGAGAAGGCCGGCCATTCGACCTCCGGGCATTCCCAACGCGCCGCCCACGACCGGACCTTCTCCCGGTTGGCGACGAACTTCGCCCGGAGTTCGTCCACGTCGTGCCGCTTCGGTCTGCGTAAGCTCATAGACCTTCGCCTCCCCGCTCCGCCCGCCAGGACATGCTCCCACGCAATCGCCATACTCAAGGGGCAAGTAAGCCTCGACCGCGCATGCCTGGACCGGGCACGGCCCAAGGAGTGAGGGCCGCACCACCGCGATGCTCCCGTGCCCCGCTGGTCGTACCGGCACACGGCCGGCAGACCAGGGCCCCGTGGAACAGCACCACGGGCAGCTGCTGGGCCGTGTCCCCCGCCTACAGAGTCACCGCGGCGAACCCGACGACTTCACGATCCGCAGCAGATACGTGTCCATGATCCAGCCGTGCCGCTCCCGGGCCTCGGCCCGTACCTGCCGGATACGGTCGGACACCTCGCGCAGCGGGCCCGCGATGAGCAGCTCGTCCGGTGTGCCCAAGTAGGCACCCCAGTAGATCCACACGTCGTCGCCCTCGACCTGGGTGAACGACTCGTGCGCGTCGAGCATGACGACGATGTCGCCGTCGTCGTTCTGGGCCACGTCGGCGAGACGGCGAGCGGGGGTGATGTGGAGCGGGCGGCCCACCTGGTTGAGCGGGATTCGGTGCCTCGCTGCGAGCGTCGAGACACTGCTGATGCCGGGAATGACTTCGACCGTCACCGAGAAGGAACCGCGGGCTTCGATGTCGGAGAGGATCCCGAGCGTGCTGTCGTAGAGCGACGGGTCGCCCCACACGAGGAACGCTCCGGTTTCCCCTTCCGACATCTCGTCGCGCATCAACCCCTCGAAGATGTCTCCGCGCCGATCACGCCAGTCCTGGACGGCCGAGGTGTAGCCGGTGCGGTCCATGGGGCGTCGGTCCCGGCTCAGGTCCTCCACCTCCACGACTCGGTACGGCGCCTTCGCGTGCTCCTCCAGCATGCTGTGGCGCAGGTCCGTCAGCGTGGACTTGTCCGATCCCTTGCCGACGATGAAGAAGACATCGGTACGCCGGATGGCTTTCACCGCTCCGAGGGTCAGGTGGTCCGGGTCGCCGGCTCCGATGCCGATCACGAGTATCCGGCGTTGCTCCGTGGTCATGGCAAGCATTGTGGCAGGTGAGCCAGGTAGCAGAGTCAGGATCCGGCGCCGACGGCATCTCGGCGGAGGGTCGACGGAACTGTCCGCTGATCTCGGCCCTAGTAGGAGGCCAGAGGGCGGATCAGCGCGTTGCGAGCATGGCGTGGCGCAGAGCTGCCCTGGAGCAACTCACCTCAACAGCACCCGAGCTGCCGGCGTCGCCCTCGACGACGCCCCCGCGGCGACACCGATCGGTCTGGGCTGCCGGATGTGCGAACGTCGTGATTGCGCCCAGCGGGCCCGGCCACCGGCCGGCGGCAGGCTCTCCATCGATCCCGACCGGCGCACGTATGTGCCGTATCCGGCTGAGACACGCACACACTGATCCGCCTGTCTTACGGAGAAATGGCGGCCCGCCCTGAGAGGCGACCTTGGTCAACCCAGGAAGCTCAACCAGACCTGACGGTCGGGTTTGCCCTGGTTCGTGTCCACCAACCTCCGTTAAGGCAACCGGCAAGGTACCTGATCCCGCCTCCACATGCTGTGCGATCGGGGGGACGTCACACGGAAGAGGAGCCGACATATCCGCAGGTCAGAATTTGCCGGGCCCTGGTGCGCGGGGTGGCGGCCGAGCAGGCTAGTTTGCTCGGATGAGTCTCCTTGATGATGTGGCCGAGCGCGACGGCTGGCAGTGCTGGGTGTGTGACGAACCGGTCGACCCCGACGAGTCGGTGAACGACCCGCGGGGGCCCAGCGTCGACAGCCGGACCGCCGACCGGAAGGCCAAGGT
The DNA here is from genome assembly GCF_042795295.1 of Streptomyces sp. NPDC056486. NCBI lineage: Bacteria > Bacillati > Actinomycetota > Actinomycetes > Kitasatosporales > Streptomycetaceae > Streptomyces > Streptomyces sp. NPDC056486. The sequence goes on along the minus strand of NZ_JBHTSF010000001.1, from coordinate 262,901 downwards.
CGCCGAGCGGCTCGCACACCGCGGATGCAACACCCGCAAGGGCGCGGTCAAGGTGGTCATCGCCTGGCCGGACCGCCTGTACGTGGTCGAACCCGCGCCGCTGATCACCGTTGCCGAGAGGCTGGAGCGCAAGGGGGGCCGCGAGATGGTGGGCCGTTGTCCGACCGAGCGGGACGCCCAAGAGGCGGCGGATTGGCTGGTGGACCGATTCTCCCGACTGGTACCGGGACTGCCGGTGACCGCCGACATCCAGCCGGGCGGCGGCCAGTTCCTCATCACCCTGTCCACCGGCCGCCGCTGACCAGGGATCACAGCGCACACTCGCGTCGATGCCCGTTCCACGGCTGGACCTACAACAACGCTGGCAAGCTACTGAAGGCCAAGGATCCGCGGGACGCGACAGGCGCATCGCCGCCCCGGACTCGCGCAGACCGCGAAATGGCCGCAACTCCAGCCGGCGTCGCGGGTCCAAGACCACCGTCCACCGCCCCTCCGCCACCTCGAACAGAACAAGCAGCAGACTGGCGGGCTACAGCACGGTGATGTCCGGCATGGGGTGATGCCAGATGCCTGTCAGGTCACTCAAGAGGTTGCGTGCCGGCATTCGGACTTCGTTCCAGCTGGAGTCAGACTCAAGGGCTTCTGGGGCCCAACGGAGGGCTTGCCGCCACCCACTCATGTCAATGGCCTCCACCTGCGGCCATTTCCCTCATGCTGTGTGGCCGTGCTCCTCCCCGCCGGCGGCCGGGTGCCTCCCCAGGGGACGTCCAGGACAGGCCAGTGGTGAGGTGGTGTGCGGCCGCGTGCTCGACCGGCAGGGTCATCGGGGTCGAGTTCGGCGAGCCGCTGCCGGTAGGCGCCGACCTGCGTCCTGACCGCCTGGTGCCCACGAACGCCAATCTGCTGCCCCGTTACGAGCATCCTCGTCACCCGAGGAACGACAACCTCACCTGCCGACGAGGATTGTCCTGGTTCGTGTCCACCAGACACACCGACTGCCACGTCCCCAGCTCCAGACGTCCCCCAAGCACCGGCAACGTCGCATGCGGCGGCACAAGCGCCGGGAGGACGTGGTCGCGGCCATGGCCGGGGCTGCCGTGGCGGTGCTGCCAGCGGTCGTCGGCCGGAAGCAGGGTGTGCAGGGCGGCCAGCAGGTCGTTGTCGCTGCCCGCGCCCGTTTCCAGGATCGCGATGCCGGCGGTGGCATGGGGGACGAAGACGTTGAGCAGGCCGTCGCGGCCTGCTGCCGCCTCGCCCAGGAAGCTCTGGACGGCGTCGGTGAGGTCGAAGACCTTCTCGGCCGAGCCGGTGGTGACGTTCAGGACACGGGTGGTGAAAGCGTCGGACATGGGGCCATCCTCCCTCACGTCTCTCCCATTCACTGATACGTGGCGTCCACCTTCCGAGACGGCATTGACCGTACGCTGACGATCTGGCTACGTTCAGCGGCATGTTGCGTTCAGCTCTGCTCACCACGCGCGGTCACATCGACCTGCTGCGGGTGGCTTCTGCTGCGTGTCGTCACAGCTGCTGACGCTCCCCCGGCCTCAGCCCCTTTTCCCCCTTTGCACTTCTCTGCCCTGACGCCTTCGCGCGGTTGATTTCGCCGTCCCTCGCGCAGGCCTTTCGGGCATCCCTCCCTCCTGCCGTGGAGCACCATGAGCATCAGCCATGCCCCGCCGGACCCCGAGTCCGACATTTCGGGTATATCCAAGTCCGGCGATCCCGCCCGGGACGCCCAGGACGTCAGAGACAGCGATGGCGCTGAAGACGCCCGCTCGGCCGAGCCCGATCTCGTCCCCATCGTCCCCGTCTCCACCCGCCGCGCCCGCGTCCCCCGCTGGCTGCGCCGCACCTCCGGGCCCCTCGCGCTTCTCGCCCTGTGGCAACTCCTCAGCTCCACAGGGGCGTTGAGCCAGGACATCCTCGCATCGCCGGGGACCATCGCCGGAGTCGCCCGTGACCTTCTCGGCGACGGTTCGCTGACCTCCGCCATGGGGGTCTCCCTGCAGCGGGTCGCGGTGGGGATGCTGCTCGGTACCGTCGTCGGGACCGCGCTCGCGCTCATCTCGGGGCTCTTCCGCGTCGGCGAGGATCTCATCGACGCCAGCGTGCAGATGCTGCGCACCGTGCCCTTCGTCGGGCTCATCCCGCTGTTCATCATCTGGTTCGGCATCGGTGAGACGCCCAAGGTCGCCATCATCACGCTGGGCGTCTCGTTCCCGCTCTATCTGAACGTGTACGCGGGCATCCGCGGGGTCGACTCGCAGCTCATCGAGGCCGGGGAGTCCCTCGGGCTCTCACGGTGGGGGCTCGTGCGCCACGTCATCCTGCCGGGCGCTCTGCCGGGTGCGATGACCGGCCTCCGATACTCCCTCGGCATCGCCTGGCTCGCCCTCGTCTTCGCCGAGCAGATCAACGCGGACTCCGGGATCGGCTTCCTGATGGTCCAGGCGCGTGACTTCCTGCGGACCGATGTGATCGTCGTCTGCCTGATCGTCTACGCCTTCCTCGGCCTCATCGCCGACTTCATCGTCCGCACCCTCGAAAGGCTGCTGCTGCAATGGCGACCGACGTTCACCGGCCGGTGACCCCCACCGACTCCGCGACCAACGCGGCCACCGCCCCCACCGCACAGGCCACTTCGGCCGTACGTGTCGAAGGTCTTACCCGCTCCTTCGACGGGCGCGCCGTCATCAATCAGCTCGATCTCGACGTGAAACCGGGTGAGTTCGTGGCGCTGCTCGGGCGCAGCGGCTGCGGCAAGTCGACCCTCCTTCGCATCCTCGCCGGGCTCGACCGGGACATCGAGGGAACGGTCCTCGTGCCGCGCCGCAAGGCCGTCGCGTTCCAGGCACCCCGGCTCATGCCCTGGAAGCGCGTATGGCGCAACGTCCTGCTCGGACTGAAGGGCAAGCCCGAACGCGCCGTCGCCGAGCGGGCATTGGAAGAGGTCGGCCTCAAGCACCGTACGAACGCGTGGCCCAAGACCCTCTCCGGCGGCGAGGCCCAGCGCGCCTCGCTGGCCCGCGCCCTGGTGCGCGAGCCCGATCTGCTGCTGCTCGACGAGCCGTTCGGCGCGCTCGACGCGCTCACCCGCATCAAGGCCCAGCGCCTCGTCGACGAACTGTGGCAGCGGCGCGGCTGCGCCGTCCTGCTCGTCACGCACGACGTCGAGGAAGCCGTGCTCCTCGCCGACCGGGTGCTCGTCATGGACGAGGGGGTCATCGCGTACGAGACCGAGATCGACATCGAGCGGCCGCGTGGCATCTCCGATCCGCGCTTCGCCGAGCTGCGCGGCGAGCTTCTGCAGCGCCTGGGCGTCGACGCGGACGGCGCCTCTCCGGAAGCCGCCGCTGCCTGAACCTCCCCCACTCCCCCGCCCCGTGAACAGCACGAACAGACCGAACGGACTCACCATGCGACGACACCTCGCCGCCCCCGCCCTGCTCCTCCCCCTGGCCCTGCTGCTCGCCGCATGCTCCGGCTCCCCCTCCGCAAGCACCTCGTCCGCGGGTGCGGGCGGCAGGACCGACGGCAAGGGGTCGCTCACTCTCAACGTCGGGGACCAGAAGGGCGGTTCGGAGGCCGTGCTGCGCGCGGCCGGGGAGCTCGACGACCTGAAGTACAAGATCCACTGGTCCACCTTCACCTCCGGTCCGCCCCTCCTGGAGGCCATCAACGCCAAGGCCGCGGACATCGGAGCCGTCGGCAACACGCCTCCCGTCTTCGCCGCCGGAGCGAACTCGAAGATCTCCGTCGTGGCCGCGACCCACGGCACCGCGTCGGGCGAGGCGATCCTCGTCCCGAACGGCTCGCCCCTGAAGAAGGCCGAAGAGCTCAAGGGCAAGTCCATCGCCGTGACCCAGGGTTCGTCGGCGAACTATCAGCTGATCGCGTCCCTCAAGAAGGCGGGTCTTGGCCTCAAGGACGTCAAGGTCAAGTATCTGCAGCCCGCCGACGCGCTTGCCGCGTTCACCAGCGGCAAGGTGGACGCCTGGGCCGTCTGGGACCCGTACACCTCGCAGGTCCTCGAGAGCAAGAAGGGCCGCATCCTGACCGACGGCGACGGCCTGGTGAACGGCCTGAACTTCCAGGTGGCGGCCCCGGACTCGCTCAAGGACAAGAAGAAGTCCGCGGCGATCGACGACTACCTCAAGCGGCTCCAGAAGGCCCAGGCATGGGTCTACAAGCACCCGGAGGCGTGGGCGAAGGTCTGGGCGAAGGACACCGGCCTGCCCTACGAGGCCGCGCTCGCCGCCGTCAAGCGCACCAACGGCACCCGGGTCCCGGTGGCCGTCGACAAGAACGTGATCACTTCCGAGCAGGAGATCGCGGACACCTTCACCGACCAGAAGCTCATTCCGCGCCGCGTCGACTTCGGCGACTTCGTCGAGACGCGCTTCAACGGCAACCTGCCGCCCTCGACCAGCAAGCCGCGCTCGTACCACAAGGAGTCCTGACGATGACCGTCCACCTCAACTGGTTCCTGCCGACCGGCGGCGACGGTCGCACCCTCGTCGACCGGCACGCCTACACCGACGGCGGCGTCAAGCGTTCCCGTGTCACCCCGGTCAGTGGTGTGCGGGCCCCCGACATCGACTATCTGATCCAGATCGCCAAGGCGGCCGAGCAGTTGGGCTTCGAGGCGGTGCTGACCCCGACCGGCACGTGGTGCGAGGACGCCTGGCTGACGACGGTCGCACTGGCCCAGCACACGGAGCGGCTCAAGTTCCTGGTGGCGTTCCGTCCTGGCGTCATCTCCCCCGTGCTCGCCGCGCAGATGGCCGCCACGTATCAGCGCATCACGCGCGGCCGGCTGCTCCTGAACGTCGTCACGGGCGGCGACTCGACCGAGCAGAAGCGCTTCGGCGATCACCTCGACCACGATCGGCGCTACTCCCGCACGGACGAGTTCCTGTCCGTCGTACGGGGTGTGTGGGGCGGTAAGCCCTTCGACTTCAACGGCGAGCACTACGACGTGGAGGGCGGGCTCACCGCGCTGCCGCCGGACCCGCTGCCGGAGGTCTTCTTCGGTGGTTCGTCGGCGGCTGCCGGTCCTGTCGCGGCGCGGCACGCGGATGTGTATCTGACCTGGGGTGAACCGCCGGAGCAGGTCAAGCAGAAGATCGACTGGATTCGTGGGCTCGCCGAGGAGCAGGGCCGCACGGTGCGGTTCGGGATCCGGCTGCACACCATCTCGCGCGACTCCGCCGCCGATGCGTGGGCCACCGCGAACCGGCTGCTCGACGACCTCGACCCGGACACCATCGCCGCCGCGCAGCAGGCGCTCGGCCGCAGCGAGTCCGTCGGCCAGCAGCGGATGCTGGCGCTGCACGGCGGCTCCCGGGACGAGCTGGAGATCTCGCCGAACCTGTGGGCGGGTGTCGGTCTCGTACGGGGTGGCGCGGGCACCGCGCTCGTCGGCAGCCACGCGGATGTCGCCGACCGGATCGAGGAGTATCACGCGCTCGGCGTCGAGCACTTCGTGTTTTCGGGCTATCCGCATCTGGAGGAGGCGTACTGGTTCGGCGAGGGCGTGATCCCGGATCTGGCGGCGCGTGGGCTGCTGCCCCGGATTCCGGCGTCGCAGCTGGCCGGGGCGCCTTCGGCGAGCGGGCGTCCGGGATCGGCTCCGGGCGGCGCGCCGCTCCTGTTGGCCTCGGGCGGGCGCTGACCCGGACACCGGCAGACGCGGGAAGATCCCGGGCCCCGATGGAGTTAGTAGAAGCGTGAACGACATCGGGGCACGGGACGCGGCCGTAAGAGAAACGGCACACGAAGCGGCACAAGAGGTGGACGCGGTCGTCATCGGTGCCGGGCAGGCGGGCCTGTCCAGTGCCTTCCATCTGCGCAGGGTCGGCTTCGAGCCGGACCGGGACTTCGTCGTCCTCGACCACTCGCCCCGGCCCGGCGGCGCCTGGCAGTTCCGCTGGCCCTCGCTCACCTACGGGAAAGTGCACGGGATGCACTCGCTGCCCGGCATGGAGCTGACCGGCGCCGATCCCGCGCGGCCCTCGTCGGAGGTCATCCAGGAGTACTTCGACGCGTACGAGCGGCGCTTCGACCTGCGGGTGCACCGGCCCGTCGACGTACACCAGGTGCGTGCGGGCGACGGCGGGCGGCTGCTTGTCGAGACGTCGGCCGGGACCTGGGCGACGCGCACCCTGATCAATGCCACGGGTACGTGGGACCGGCCCTTCTGGCCGCGTTATCCGGGGCAGGACACCTTCCGTGGGCGGCAGTTGCACACGGCCGTCTATCCGGGGCCCGAGGCCTTCAAGGGGCAGCGGGTGATCGTCGTGGGCGGCGGGGCTTCGGGCACACAGCATCTGATGGAGATCGCTCCGTACGCCGCCGGGACCACCTGGGTCACCCGGCGGCCGCCCATCTTCCGCGAGGGACCCTTCGACGAGAACTGGGGGCGCGAGGCCGTCGCCATGGTCGAGGAGCGGGTGCGCCAGGGGCTCGCGCCGCAGAGCGTCGTGTCCGTGACCGGGCTGCCCGTCAACGACGCCATCCGGCAGGCGCGGGCCGACGGGGTGCTCGACCGGCTCCCGATGTTCGACCGCATCACGCCGAGCGGCGTGGAGTGGGACGACGGGCGGCGCGTCGATGCCGACGTCATCCTCTGGGCCACCGGATTCCGGGCGGCGATCGAGCACCTGGCGCCGCTGCGGCTGCGTGAGCCGGGCGGCGGCATCCGGATCGAGGGCACCCGGGCCGCCGCCGACCCCCGCGTCCACCTGGTGGGCTACGGGCCGTCGGCCAGCACCATCGGCGCGAACCGTGCGGGGCGCGCTGCGGTGCGGGACATCCAGCGGCTCCTGGCGGACGCGGACGCGCCGGTCGCGGTGTGACGTGAGGATGCGTCCCCCACGGTCGGCTCAGGGGGCCGGGACGTTCTCCAGGCTCCTGTACGGGCGGTAGCGCGGCACGTCGAGCCGGGAGTAGGCCGGGGTGACGCCCTCAAGGGTGCCGATCTTCGTGCGCAGCTCGTTCGTGCCGCCGTCATCGGCGAAGCGCCGCCAGGCCGCCATGTCCTGCCACTCCACGTAGTTGAGAACCCGTCGGCCGTCCTTGCTCGCATGGAAGTGCGCCCCCAGCAGCCCGGCCGGACGGATCCGCTCCAGAATGCCGATGACCGCGTCACTCAGCGCCCGCTGGCCGTGGGGACCCTGTGTATCGAAGGTGGGCGTGACGAGTGCCCCTGGACGCCGGGACGCGTTCTCCTGCGGGGCGTAGCTGCGGTACAGCGCATAGCGCACGACGCCGGGGCGCTCGATGCCCGGGAGTGTCTTGTCGATCGTGCCGATGGCCGCGGGCCGCCGCTCTCGTACCCATTCCCGGTGGGCGTCGTCGTCCGTCCACTGGGCGTAGTTGAGGACGTGAGAGCCGTCCTCGCTCAGGAACGTGGTGAGGGAGAGCATCGCGTCCGGGCGTTCCTGGCGTTCCCACTCCTCGATGACGAGGTCGGCGGCGCGCTCCTGTACGTCCGGGGCCGGCACGATCCAGGAGCTGACGAGGATCGTGCCGGCGTCCGCACGCCGGACGGCGGGGAACGGTGCGGATATCGGTGCGGGCATGGTCGGTCCTCCCGGGGCCTGCGACGCGGTCGAGTGGATGCGAGCGTCGAGACAAAGGCTCACACCTCAAGTGCGATCGAGGTCAAGGGGAGGACTCCCGGGCTCCTAGCTGTCCTGCTTCTTCTCGTCCCCGCCCCCGCCCCCGTCCCCGTCCTTGCTCTTGTTCTTGTTCTTGTTGAACTCCGCCACGTTCTTCTGCTGCTCCTCGAAGCTCGAAGTGAAGCGGGTGTCCCCCGGCTTCACCGTCACGAAGTACAGCCAGTCGCCCTGCGCCGGGCCGGTCGCCGCGCGCATCGCCTCCTCGCCGGGGTTGCCGATCGGGGTGGGGGGCAGGCCCATGCGCGTATAGGTGTTGTAGGGGCTGTTGATCTTTGTGTCGCGGTCGCGGGTGTTCAGCGTCGAACGGTTCAGGGCGTAGTTGATCGTCGAGTCCATCTGCAGGGGCATGCCCTGGTCGAGTCTGTTGTAGATGACGCGGGCCACCTTGCCCATGTCCGCCTTGGAGCCCGCCTCCGCCTCGATCATGCTGGCGATGGTGACGGTCTGGTAGACGTTCACGGCGTTGCGGTCGGCGCCCGCGGTGACCTGGTTGCCGCTGAACTTCTTGGTGGACGTGTTCACCATGTACGACAGCACGGACGCGGGAGTCGACTTGTCGCCGATGGGATACGTGGCCGGGAAGAGGTAACCCTCGGGGTTTCCGCCCGCGTCGCCGGGAAGTTTGAGATCAGCCTTGGGGATGGCCTTCTTGGTGGTGCCGGCCGGCACCCCGAGGGCCTTGTCGACGGCCCCGTACACCTGGCCCGAACGCCAGCCCTCCGGGATGGTCAGCGACTCGGGGCGTGCGCTGTCGTCCGGGAGCAGCAGCGGCACCGCCACGGCGGTGACCGCCGCGACGGCTCCGGTCGCGATCAGGGCGATCCGGCCCCGACGCGTCAGTCGAATCGTGCCCCGGCGCGGAGTCTTGGTCTGCAGCATGCAGGCACATTATCCTGCAAATCCAGACATTCCACGCATATCGTCATGTCGCAGGCTCCAGCTGGGCGTCTCGTCGAACCAGGGCGGCGTAGCGGCCGTCCCTCTCCAGGAGCTCCTCATGGGTGCCGCGCTCGACGGTCCGGCCCGCGTCCAGGACCACGATCTGGTCGGCGCCGCGGACCGTGGAGAGCCGGTGGGCGATGGTGAGCGTCGTCCGGTCGGCGGACAGGGCGTCGATGGCTTCCTGCACGGCGTGCTCGGTGTGTGTGTCCAGGGCGCTGGTCGCTTCGTCCAGGATGAGCACGGGCGGATCGCGCAGGATCGTACGGGCGATGGCGAGGCGCTGCTTCTCGCCTCCGGAGAAGCGGTGGCCGCGCTCGCCGACCACCGTGTCGTACCCGTCGGGCAGGGACGCGATGTGGTCGTGGATCTGAGCCGCTCCCGCGGCCGCGATCAGTTCCTCGTCCGTGGCATCGGGCTTGGCGAAGCGCAGGTTCTCGGCGACCGACGCGTGGAAGAGATACGTCTCCTGGGACACGACTCCGACCGCCCGGGCCAGCGTGTCGAAGTCCAGGTCGCGCACGTCGACGCCGTCGATCGTGACACGGCCGCCCGTGACGTCGTAAAGGCGCGGCACGAGATAGCTGAGGGTCGACTTTCCCGAACCGGTGGGGCCGACGACGGCCAGGCTGCCGCCGGCGGGGACGGTGATGTCGATGCCGTCGAGGATCGCCCGGTTCCGGTCGTCGTCCCCCTCGTAGCGGAACTCGACGCCCTCGAAGCGGACTTCACCCTTGACCTTGTCCAGGCGCACCGGGTGCTCGGGCTCCGTGATGTCGACGGGCAGGTCCAGATACTCGAAGATGCGCTGGAAGAGCGCCAGCGAGGTCTGGATCTGTACGCCGGTGGAGAGCAGGCTCACGGTGGGCCTGAACAGGCCCTGCTGGAGCGAGACGAAGGCGACGAGCGTGCCGATCGAGACCGTGGGACCGCCCAGCTGGAAGGCGAGGCCCGCGGTCCAGTAGATGACGGCGGGCATGGCGGCCATGACGATCGAGATGACGGCCATGCGCCAGCGCCCCGCCATGTTCGACCGGACCTCGAGGTCGACCAGTTGCTCGGACTCGTCGGCGAAAGACTTGGTGAGCGAGTCGGAGCGGCCCATCGTGCGGCCGAGCAGAATGCCGCTGACGGAGAGCGACTCGGTGACCGTCGCGGCCATCGCGGCCATCTGCTTCTGCCGCAGCGTGGCTATCTTCTTGCGCTCGCGGCCGACCCGGCGGCTGATCCACACGAACACGGGCAGCAGGAGCAGCGAGACGACCGTAAGGCGCCAGTCGAGGGCGAGCATCGCGACGATCGTGGCGATCACGCTGGTGAGGTTCGAGACCAGGGAGGTGGCGGTGGAGGTGACCGTCGCCTGCATGCCGCCGATGTCGCTGGCGATGCGGGACTGGACCTCACCGGTACGGGTCCTGGTGAAGAAGGCGAGCGACATGCTCTGCAGGCGGCCGTAGACGGCGGTGCGCAGGTCGTGCATGACGCGCTGCCCGACCGTCGTACTGATCAAGGTCTGCAGGACGCCGAAGACGCTGGTGACGACCGCGCTGAGGATCATGCCGACGGCGAGCAGGCTCAGCAGGCCCGTCCGCCCCTGCGGGATCGCGGTGTCGAGGATTTCCTGCAGCAGGAAGGGGGTGGCAACCGAGACCAGGGATGCGGCGCCGACGAGCAGGCCGACGATCGCGAGGCGGGCGCGGTAGGGACGGAAGAGGCGCAGGATGCGGCGGATCTGCCGCGGCTGTTCCTCCTGGCCGGGGGCCGGGGGCTGCGGTGTCCACTTGGGTTCGTCGTGACGCATGGGCTCCTACGGGAGGTGAGACGGCAGCCGGCGCGCTCACGGGCCGGCGAGGACGGTCGGCGGCCGCGACGACGCCGAACGTCGGGATACAGCCGATGACGATTGAGGGAGCATAGCTCACTGTTACCTATACTCACAATGCACAAGGTCCTGATAATGTTCCCGCATGAACACCCCGGACGCCGACGGACTGCTCGCCGAACAGCTGCTGCGGCTGACCCGCAGGCTGCACCGCATCCAGAAGCGCCATCTGGTGCCGACCGGGATCACCCCGGCCCAGTCCCGCCTGCTTCGCACCCTCGTCCATTACGAGACACCGCCGCGCATGGCCGACCTCGCCCAGCGCCTCGAAGTGGTCCCGCGCGCCGTGACGAGCCTGGTCGATGGCCTGGAGGCCAGTGATCTCGTGCGCCGTGTCCCTGATCCCACCAACCGCCGGGTGATCCGCATCGAGCTCACGGACGCGGGACACAAGGCTTTCGGGGAGTTGCGCAGCGCGCGTCTGGCCGCCGCGGAGGACATCCTGGCTCCACTGGACGCCGAGCAGCGCGCGCAGCTCGGCGGCCTGCTGAACGCGCTGTTCGATGTGCCGGACGTCCGCCGCTGCTGAGGAGAGTTCATGCCGTTGCTCGAGCCCACGCCGGAAGCCCTGCGTCCCGCGTCGCGACCGGAGGGCCCGGCTCCCGACCGGGTGCCGGACCGGCAGGCCAAGGGCACGCCCGAGCCGCTGCGCTCGGAGCTGTCCGCGCTGCTCGGCGCGGACAAGGTCCTGACGAAGATCTCCGACCTCGTGCGGTACGCCTCCGACGCGAGCCCCTACCGCTTCGTGCCGCAGGTCGTGGTCGTCGCACAGGACATCGACGACATCTCCGCCATCCTGTCGTACGCGCACGGCAGGAGCCGCGAGGTCGTCTTCCGTGCGGCGGGCACCTCGCTCAACGGCCAGGCCCAGGGCGAGGACATCCTGGTCGACGTGCGCAGGCATTGGGCGGGCGTCGAGGTCATCGGCGACGGCGAGCAGGCGCGCATCGCTCCCGGTACGACGGTCCTGCGGGCCAACGCCACGCTCTCCCGGCACGGGCGCGTCCTCGGCCCCGACCCGGCGAGCGCCATCGCCTGCACCATCGGCGGGGTCGTCGCGAACAACGCGTCCGGAATGACGGCGGGCACCACCCGCAACTCGTACCGCACGGTGGCCTCGCTGACCTTCGTCCTGCCGACGGGCACGGTCGTCGACACGGCCGATCCGGACGCCGACGAGCAGCTGGCACACGCCGAACCAGCCCTGTGCGAAGGCCTGTTGGCGATCAAGCGGGAGATCGAGGCGGACAAGGAGCTCACGGCCCGCATCCGCGCCAAGTACGAGATCAAGAACACGAACGGCTACCGCCTGGACGCGTTCCTGGACGGTGCGACACCCGTCGAGATCCTGCGCGGTCTGATGGTCGGCTCCGAGGGCACCTTCGGGTTCATCTCGGAGGTCGTCTTCGACACCCTTCCGCTGGACCGGCAGGTCACCACAGCTCTGCTCTTCTTCCCGTCCCTTCCTGCCGCGGCGGCGGCCGTCCCCCTGTTCAACGAGGCGGGCGCGCTGGCCGTCGAGCTGATGGACGGCAACACCCTGCGCGCTTCGACCAGTGTCGCGGGGGTGCCCGCCGACTGGGGGCGGCTCCCCAAGTCGACGGCCGCGCTCCTTGTCGAGTTCCGCGCACCGGACGCGGCGCGCCAAGAGGCGTACGAAGCGGCGGCCGCCAAGGTCGTCGAGGGGCTCGAAATCGTCGCGCCGGTCGCCTCGGTGACCAACGCCTTCACGCGTGACCCGAAGACGATCGGCGGCTACTGGAAGGCCCGTAAGGCGTTCGTGACGGCGGTCGGTGGCTCTCGGCCCTCCGGGACGACACTGATCACGGAGGACTTCGCGGTGCCGCCGTCACGGCTCGCCGACGCCTGTGAGTCCCTGCTCGAGCTCCAGACGCGGCACGGCTTCGACGCGGCCGTCGCGGGGCACGCCGCGCACGGCAATCTGCACTTCCTGCTCGCCTTCGACGCGGGTCTGCCGTCGGACGTGGAGCGCTATGCGGCGTTCATGGACGAATTCTGCAGGCTCACCGTCGAGCGTTTCGACGGCTCGCTCAAGGCCGAGCACGCGACGGGACGGAACATCGCCCCGTTCCTTGAGCTCGAATGGGGCCCGAAGGCAACGGAGTTGATGTGGCGCACCAAGCAGGTCATCGACCCGGACTGCGTGCTCGCGCCGCGCATCGTCCTCGACCGCGACCCGAAGGCCCACCTCCGCGGCCTGAAGACGATCCCCAAGGTGGAGCTGATCGCGGACCCCTGCATCGAGTGCGGCTTCTGCGAACCGACCTGCCCCAGCGAGGACCTGACGACCACTCCGCGCCAGCGGATCGTGCTGCGCCGCGAGATGATGCGCCAGGCACCCGGCTCCCCCGTCGAGGACGGACTCGTCGAGGCGTACGGATACGACGCCGTGGACACCTGCGCGGGCGACTCGACCTGCAAACTGGCCTGCCCGGTGGGCATCGACACGGGCGCCCTGATGAAGGACTTCCGCCGCGCACGGCACTCGCCGCGCGAGGAGCGGGCAGCCGCCTTCACCGCCAAGAACTTCAAGGCGGTCGAGGCCGCCGCACGGCTCGCGGTGGCCGCCTCGAGCCGGATCAACGACCGGCTCCTGACCACGGTGACGCGCGCCGCGCGCAAGGCAGTCCGCCCCGATCTGGTCCCCGAGTGGCTGCCGGACATCCCGGGAGCCGCCGCCCGCAAGCTGCCGCGCACCGCGCGTGTGGGCGCGAGCGCCGTCTACTACCCGGCGTGCGTCAATCGCATCTTCGGGAGCCCCGGTGACCGCTCCTTGCCTCAGGCCGTGGTCGCCGTCTCCGCGCGTGCCGGGCGGCCCGTCTGGATTCCGGACGATGTCGCGGGGACGTGCTGCGCCACGATCTGGCACTCCAAGGGGTACGACGAGGGCAACGCGGTGATGGCCAATCGCATCGTCGAGGCGGCCTGGGCCTGGACGGCGGGCGGCAGGCTGCCCCTGGTGGTGGACGCCTCGTCCTGCACGCTCGGCATCGCGCACGAGGTCGTGCCCTATCTCACCGCCGACAACCGGCAGTTGCACCGGGAGCTGACCGTCGTCGACTCCCTCGTCTGGGCCGCGGACGAGCTGCTCCCCCACCTGACCGTGCACCGCACGGTCGGCTCCGCCGTCCTGCACCCCACCTGCTCCATGAGCCACCTCGGCGACGAGGCCCAGCTGCGCACGGTCGCCGAGGCCTGCGCGGACGAAGTGGTGGTCCCGGACGACGCGGGCTGCTGTGCCTTCGCCGGTGACCGCGGCATGCTGCACAAGGAGCTGACCGAGTCGGCCACCCGTAAGGAGGCGGCAGAGGTCACTGCCCGCTCCTTCGACGCGCACCTCTCGGCGAACCGCATGTGCGAGGTGGGCATGGACCACGCCACAGGCCACGCCTACTACTCCGTACTCCTGGAGCTGGAGCGCGCCACACGTCCGTGAGGAACAGCGCCCCGGAAAGCCCCGGAAAAGAGGCTCCCGAGACCGGGCGCGAAATAAATCCAACTCCCTGGCCACTTCGGTCCCTTGCGCCACGCCCCTCCCCCTATCAGGGTGGCATCCGTTCCAGCGCAGGCATCCAAGCCACGGAGGTCCGATGCACGACGAGCACGCGATACCGAATTTTGACGAGTCCGACGAGTCCGCGACCCCTGACGACTCCACCGACGGCACATCCCGCCGCGCCGTGCTCCGCACCGCCGGCCTCGCCGGGGCGGGGCTCGGCCTCGGCGCCCTCGCCGGCGGCACGGCCCACGCCGACGCCTCGCAGGGCGCGCCCGCCGCTGCGGCATCGGCCGCCGAGGCACCGGCACGCAAGGGCAAGACCATGGTCGGCGTACCGTTCGAGCGGCGCTCCACGGTGCGCGTCGGCATCGTCGGGCTCGGCAATCGCGGCGGCAGCATGATCGATCTGTTCCTGGCGGTCCCGGGGGTGAAGGTCGTCGCGCTCTGCGACCCGGTCAAGGACAAGACCGCGGCCGCAGCGAAGAAGGTCACCGATGCGGGCCAGCCCGCCCCGGCGACGTACACCAAGGGCGATCACGACTTCGAGAACCTGTGCAAGCGCGGTGACATCGACTTCGTGTACGTGGCGACGCCCTGGGACTGGCACTTCGACATGGCGAAGACGGCGATGCTGAACGGCAAGCACGTCGGCGTGGAGTGTCCCATTTCGCTCCAGCTCGACCAGCTGTGGGAACTGGTCGACCTCTCCGAGCGGACCCGCAGACACTGCATGCAGTTGGAGAACTGCTGTTACGGCAAGAACGAGATGCGTGTCCTGCGCATGGCCCACGCGGGCAAGTTCGGCGATCTGCTGCACGGGGCGGGCGCGTACAACCACGACCTGCGCGGCCTGATGTTCGACCCTGACTACTACGAGGGTCCGTGGCGGCGCCTGTGGCACACGCGGCTGCGCGGCGACCTTTACCCCAACCACGGCTTCGGCCCGGTCTCCAATTACATGGACATCAACCGTGGCGACCGCGTCACGCACATCTCCAGCTTCGGCACGCCCGCGCTCGGTCTCGCCGAGTACCGCAAGGCGCACATGCCCGCGGGCGACCCGAGCTGGAAGGAGACGTACATCGAGAGCGACCGCACGATCAGCCTCGTGCAGACGGCGAAGGGGCGGGTGATCCGTCTTGAGCACGACGTTTCGACCCCCCACCCCTACAGCCGCATCAACAGCCTCGGCGGCACCAAGGGCGTCTTCGAGGACTACCCCGAGCGCATCTACATCGAACCGGACCACACGAACGACGAGTGGGGCGACTTCGGCAAGTACGCCGCCGACTTCGACCACTGGCTGTGGAAGGAGCACTCCAACCCGCCGGGCGGACACGGCGGCATGGACTACATCATGGTCTTCCGTCTGATGCAGACCATGCAGCTCGGCCTCGTGCCCGACTTCGACGTCTACGACGCCGCGACCTGGACGTCGCCCGTCCCCCTGAGCCACCTGTCGATCAAGGCGAAGGGCGCGCCGCAGGCGATCCCGGACTTCACTCGCGGTCTGTGGAAGAAGCCTCGGCCGGGAGTGGACTCGGAGAAGCCGCAGGCATAAGAGACTTGGGCTCATCGGGCCCGGCGGTGCTCACGTCAGCGCTGCCGGGCTCCTCCGCCTGCTCGGGAACAAACGCGATCTCTCCGGAGAGGACCTTCTTGGCCCGCTCCGTGTCGAGCGCGCCCTCCCAGCGCGAGACCACGAAGACGGCGACGCAGTTGCCGAGCAGGTTCGTGGCGACGCGCATGGCGTCCATGATGCGGTCCACGCCGAGCAGCAGGGCGACCGCGCCCGCCGGGATGACCCCGAGCGCGGAGGCGGTCGCGGAAAGGGCGAGGAACGCCGAACCGGGCACACCCGCCATGCCCTTGCTGGTCAGCATCAGAACGAGGACCACCGTGACCTGCTGGCCCAGACTCAGGTCCACGCCGACGGCCTGCGCGATGAACAACGTACCGATGGAGAGGTAGATCGAGGCGCCGTCGAGGTTGAAGGAGTATCCCGTCGGCAGGACGAGGCCCACCGCGTCGTCGCGGCAGCCCGCCTGGCGCAGCTTCTGCATCATGCGCGGCATGACGGCCTCGCTGGAGGCCGTGCCGAGCGCGAGCAGCATCTCCTCGCGTGTGTAGCGGACGAACTTCCACAGGCTCAGGCCGGTCAGCGCCTTCAGGGCGACACCGAGCAGGACGAGGAAGATCAGGGCCACCGCGTAACAGACACCGATGAGCTTGCCGTACGTCGACAGTGCGCCGATGCCGTACTCCCCCACCAGATGCGCGGTCGCACCGAAGACGGCGAGCGGCGCCAGCTTCATGATGAAGCCGACGATCGCGAAGACGACCTCCTGGCCCTGCTCGATGGCGGGCAGGATCGCGGGGACCTTCGTGTTGCCGAGATGCAGCAGGGCCGCGCCCACCAGGCAGGACAGGACGAGGACTTGGAGCAGCGAGTTCTCGGCGAAGGCGCCGATCGCGCTGTCGGGCAGCGAGTGCAGGAGGAACTCACTGGTCGAGGGCAGCTCACCCCCGCCGGTCTTCGCGTCGACGGCGGACGCGTCGAGTTTGGAGGGGTCCACGTTCATTCCGGCGCCCGGGCTGACGAGGTTTCCGGCGAGCAGGCCCACGACGAGGGCGACCGTGGTCGCGACCTCGAACCAGATGAGGGCCTTGATCCCGATGCGGCCGAAGGCCTTGAGGTCTCCGGCCTTGGTGATTCCGGCGACGACCACACAGAAGACGAGCGGGGCGATCATCGCTTTGATGAGACGTACGAAGCCGTCGCCGAGCGGTTGGACGGCGGTGCCCGCGTCGGGCCACAGCCTTCCGACGAGGACTCCGAGCACCAACGCGCAGGCGACCTGCGCGAACAGTGAGGTTCGCAATGTGCGTGCTACGCGTCGCGGTATGGACGGTACGGACTGCGGCACGGGCACTCCTGTAGTGAGGCTTCAACTAACTTCTGCCATACGGAAATTTCTTTCCGCGAGGCGCCACTATGGCGGAGTGAATGCTTCCGCAAAAGACCTCCAGATCACATCGGCGTAAATCTTGGATCATGCTCCAAGCCGCCGGAGTGGAGTGCGAGGCTCCGGAGTGGAGGAAGGGCCCCGGAGCGCTTCAAGGGGCGGCCGGGGGCCACGAAGACGGCTCCGGAAAGCACCCTCCATCGTCGCCGCATCGTGTACGTCCGGTCGGTGCGAATCGCGCGTCCGTCCGTGGTGACCGTCTCGCGGTCCGTCCAGGTGGACTTGAGCGCGTCGGTGGATTCGCCCTCGGTCCATCGATGGACGGAAGCATTGACGAGAGTATTGACGAGCGCACGGCTGACGGTCGTCTCGACGCGGCCGTGGGAGGTGTCGACGTATCCCGAGACACTGAGCCGATGACTGCCTGGTGTCGAAACGGTGCTCACGCTCAGGCGAACCAGGCCCGTATGTCGGCTTGTTGGCCAGGTGCCCCGCCTAGTGCCCGGTCAGCTTGCCGGAGACGTGCTCACGCTTCTCGTCCCAGGAGCCCGATGCGGTCGCGCGGGCTAGGGCCCTTCTGATGGATCTCCGTGGGAGAAGGAGCGGCGTTCGGTGCGTGCCCTCGGCGTGCGGTGTGAAGGGTCATGTGGCGGAGTCACCTGTCCCTTTGCGCCGTGCGGTGAGGGTGCGTGCCGGGCGTCGCGACGCCGCGGAGATCCATCAGAAGGGCCCTAGCCCTTCAGGTTCTTCTTGTCGCCCATCACCACGACCGGGTGCTGCTTCGGGTCGAGCTTCTTCAGGAGGTACTCCATGCCCGTCTTCGACAGACTCACGCAGCCCGACGTACCGCTGCCGTGGTCCATGTGCAGCCAGATACTGCCGCCCTTGGACTGGCCCTGGGGGCGGGTCGGGTCGTTGGGCGGGGTGCCCTTGGCGCGGTTGTAGTCGATGGCGATGACGTAGTCGAAGTCGTGCCAGTGCGACTTGGACCAGTAGTGCGGCGCCTGCATCGAGGCACTCTCGGTGTACGGAAGCCCGGCACCCGGATCGGCGAGGACGCCGCCCGCGTCGGTGAGCGTGTAGACACCGACCGGACTGCGCTTGTCGTTCTCGCGATGGTCGGTGGTCCAGCCCTTCTTGCCGTTGTGCGCGGCCCAACTACGCGTCTTGTCCCATGTCGAACCGGACTTCGTGTACAGGACGACGGTGGACTTCGCCGAGTCCTCGCCCTCCCCGTAGACCGCGACGACCTGCCGGGAGTTCCCGGGAATCTTGTTCCGGAGACGGTCTCCCACATCGGGGATGCGCTTGAGATCGGTCGTCGCCGACGGCTCGGCCCTGTTCGCCTGGTCCGTGCCCGCATCGTCCTTCGCCCCGTCGTCCCCGCTTCCGCAGGACGTCAGAAGAACACCGCAGGCCGCGAAGGCAGCCACCGCTCGCACCGCACCAGCTATACGCATCCGTCCATGGTCGCACCCGGATCACGTGAGCCGTCCAGGCGCCCGGCCCCGGGCGGAGAAGGGGCCGAATCTTTACTCCCCGACGGAAAATCGTTTGCTTCGCACCACCGTCCGAGGCGAACCTTTCACCGCCTGTTACCGCTGCTCCGCTGCTTGTTGCCTGTTGTCGCTGCTTGTCACCTGTTTCGCTGTGCCCGTTCACCACCGTCCGTTCACCACCGTCCGTTCACGCCGGCGCGCTCCGCCGAACCGACGGCCCGCCTCTTTGACCCCGACCCTGGGACGTCACTCGTCATGCAGATTCGCGATCTTCCGTTCACCGACCCGGGTATGCCGGATGCCCGCTCGGGGCCTCACTTCCTGCGCTGGCTCGGACGCAACCAGCTCGGCGGCCAGCTGAAATCCCTTGCCTGGGGTCTCCTGCACTTCGGCTCCATCGCGGTGCTCCCCTACCTCGTCGGCTTGGCCGTGCAAGCCGTGATCGACCGGTCCGGAGGACGGCTGGCCATCGCGGGAGGGGTGATGGCGCTGTGCGGCATGGCCATCGCCCTGGGCGACACCATGCTCCACCGCACGGCGGTCACCAACTGGATCACCGCCGCCGCCCGCGTCCAGCAGCTCCTGGCCCGCAAGACCGCGCAGCTCGGCTCGGCGCTCACACGGCGCGTCGCCGCCGGTGAGGTGGTCGCGGTCTCCACAGGAGACGTCGAGAAGATCGGTTGGTTCGTGGAGGCGGTCTCGCGGTTCGCGGCGGCCGCGCTCACGGTCCTCCTCGTCTGTGTGGGCATCGTCATCTACCAGCCCGCTCTCGGCATCGTCGTCGCGGTGGGCGTCCCGGTGCTCGCGCTCGCCGTACTGCCGCTGCTGCCGCGCGCCACCCGGCGGGCCGACCATCAGCGGGAGAAGGCAGGGCGCGCGACCGAACTGGCCTCGGACACCGTGGCCGGGCTGCGGGTGCTGCGGGGCATCGGCGGCGAGGAACTCTTCCTCGACCGCTACCGCCGCGCCTCGCAGGAGGTGCGAACGGCCGCCGTGCGCAGCGCCCGGATGTGGGCGGTGATCTCGGCGGTCCAGGTACTGCTGCCGGGGCTGCTGCTCATCGTGGTCGTCTGGCACGGCGTGCACCTGGCCCGCGAAGGCCGGATCACCATCGGCGAGCTGGTCACCGTCTACAGCACGGTCACGCTGCTGACCTATCCCTTGCGGCACTTCGAAGAGATCGCGATGGCCTACAGCTTCTCGCGTCCCTCGGCCAAGCGCGCCGCCCGCGTGCTCTCGATCCAACGCACGACACATGCGGCAGGCGGGCTGCCGGACGGCACGGCCCCGGCCGGTGGCGGGCAGCGTCACGACGGGGAAACCCCCTCCGGTGATCTCTACGACCCGGTGACCGGGCTCCTCGCCCCCTCGGGCCGTCTGACCGCCGTCGTGTGCGGCGACCCGGACGAGGCGGGGCGGCTCGCCGAACGCCTCGGCGGGCACGCGGCGTTCGACGACGCGGAGAAGCTGCCGTCCGTGCTGCTCGGCGGGGTACCGCTCGACGAGGTGCCGCTGGCCACCGCACGCACCGCCGTCCTCGTACAGGACAAGGACCCGGTCCTGCTCTCCGGCACGCTCCGGGGGCTCCTCGACGTACCGGCGTCGGGAGCGGTGGACGCCGACGAGGCTCTGGAGGCCGCGCAGTGCGCGGACGTCCTTGACGCCCTTGCGCAGGCTTCGGTGGACGAGGCACCGCTGGACGCCCATGTCACGGAGCGCGGACGCTCCCTGTCGGGTGGGCAGCGCCAACGGCTCGCGCTGGCCCGCTCGTTGGTCACCGACCCCGGCGTACTCGTGCTCGACGAGCCGACGTCCGCCGTCGACTCGCACACCGAGGCGCGGGTCGCCGAGGGCATCAAGGGGCTGCGCAAGGGACGTACGACCGTGGTCCTCACATCGTCGCCGCTGCTCCTCGACCGGGCCGAACGCGTCGTCTTCCTCCATGAGGGCGAGGTCGTGGCGGTGGGCGAACACCGCGCGCTGGTGCACAGCGAGCCGCGCTACCGGGCGGTCGTGACGCGCGAGACGGACGAGGAACGGGCGCCTCACGCGCCCACCGACATCAAGACCGGCACAGACACAGACACCGACACCGGCACTGACACCGCCATCGAGATCGACATCGAGGAGACGGCATGATCGGCCTGGCGCCACCGGAGTACGACCCGGCGGCCCCGACCACCGCGGACACCCTGCCCGTCGGCGCGCCCGCGACGGTCGGAGCCTACGTACGCGAGCTGGTCAGGCGGCACCGCCGGGCCTTCGCCCTGCTCATCACGGTCAACACCTGCGCCGTGGTCGCCTCCATGGCCGGTCCCTACCTCCTTGGCGATCTGGTCGAGAGCGTCTCGGACGGCGCACGCGAACTCCATCTGGGGCGCACCATCGGGCTCTTCACCGTCGCCCTTGTCGTGCAGGCCCTCTTCGTCCATCAGGTGCGGCTGCGCGGCGCGATGCTCGGTGAGCGGATGCTGGCGGATCTGCGCGAGGACTTCCTCGTGCGTTCGGTCGGGCTGCCGCCGGGCGTGCTCGAGCGGGCCGGGACGGGGGATCTGCTGTCGCGGATCACCACGGACGTCGACCGCCTCGCGAACGCCATGCGGGAAGCGGTGCCGCAGCTCGCGATCGGCGTGGTGTGGGC
Source organism: Streptomyces sp. NPDC056486 (assembly GCF_042795295.1). Taxonomy (NCBI): domain Bacteria; kingdom Bacillati; phylum Actinomycetota; class Actinomycetes; order Kitasatosporales; family Streptomycetaceae; genus Streptomyces; species Streptomyces sp. NPDC056486. The sequence goes on along the minus strand of NZ_JBHTSF010000001.1, from coordinate 241,769 downwards.
CGCTCTGCTGATCGCCGGTCTCGCCGTGGCCGCGCCGCCGCTGGCGCCCGCCATTCTCGTCGCCGTGCCGCTCCTTGTCGTCGGCTGCCGCTGGTACTTCAAGCGCGCGCCCGCCGCCTACCGTTCGGAGGCCGCCGGGTACGCAGCTGTCGCCGCCGCCCTCGCCGAGACCATCGACGCGGGGCGCACGGTGGAGGCGCACCGGCTCGGGGACCGCCGCGTGAAGCTGTCGGAGCGCCGCATCAAGGAGTGGACGGCGTGGGAACGACACACGCTCTACTTGCGCTCCGTCCTCTTCCCGGTCGTCAACTTCACCCACACCCTCGTGCTCTGCTCCGTCCTGATGATCGGCGGCGTGTTCGTCCTGCAGGGTTGGATCGGCGTGGGCCAGCTGGCCACCGGCGCCCTGATCGCGCAGATGCTCGTCGATCCGCTGGGAATCATCCTGCGCTGGTACGACGAGCTGCAGGTCGCCCAGGTCTCGCTCGCCCGGCTCGTGGGCGTACGGGACATCGAACCGGACGCGGGCGACGGTTCCGTCACTCCGGACGGACGCGATGTGCTCGCGGACGACGTGCACTTCGGCTACCGCGCGGGCGTAGACGTCCTTCGGGAGGTGTCGCTCGCCGTGCAGCCGGGTTCGCGGGTCGCGCTGGTCGGCCCGTCCGGCGCGGGCAAGTCGACGCTCGGCAGGCTGCTCGCCGGGATCTACGCACCGCGGAACGGTCACGTGACGCTGGGCGGAGCGGAGCTGTCGGCCATGCCCGCGGAAGAGGTCCGCGCCCATGTGGCCCTGGTCAACCAGGAGCACCATGTCTTCGTGGGCTCCCTGCGCGACAACCTCCTGCTCGCCAGGACCGGGGCGCGGGACGCCGAACTGTGGGCGGCGCTCGGCGCGGTCGACGCGGACGGCTGGGCACGGGCTCTGAGCGAGGAGCTGGACACCGAGGTGGGCTCGGGCGGCTTCGCCCTCACCCCGGCGCAGGCCCAGCAGATCGCACTGGCCCGCCTGGTACTCGCCGACCCGCACACACTGGTCCTCGACGAGGCGACGTCGCTCCTCGATCCGCGCGCGGCACGCCATCTGGAGCGCTCCCTCGCCCGCGTCCTGGACGGCCGCACCGTCGTGGCCATCGCCCACCGGCTGCACACCGCGCACGACGCGGACGTCATCGCGGTGGTCGAGAACGGCCGGATCAGCGAGCTGGGCAGCCACGACGAGCTGGTGGGGGCGGGAGGTGCGTACTCGGCGCTCTGGCGGTCCTGGCATGGATGATTCGCCACCCGCGGCGGCCCCGAACCCCTCTCGCTTCGTGCCTGGCGTGACGCATCAAGCGCTGCTGAGTCGCCTGCTACCGGATGAGCCGGTGGGCGAACTGCCTGTCCTCCAGGGCCAGTTCCACCAGGTGGTGATCGCCTCGGACCGTGTGGTGCGCTTCGCCCGCACCGAGGCGGCAGCCGCCCGGCTGACCGCGCGGGCGGCTGTGCTGCGCGTGCTCGCCGGGCTCGACCTCGGCTTCCGCACTCCCGAGCCGCTGCTCACCGGCGGCGCTCACGGCACGGACGAGCCGCCGTACCTGGTGCTCAGCCGAGTCCCCGGAGCGCCACTGCCGGACAGTGCGCTGGAACGCCCCGGGATGGCCGCATCGGTTGCGGCGCAGTACGTCACCCTGCTGACCGGCCTCGCCGAGGCGGGCACCGACGAGGACGTACGGGCGGCGCTGCCGCGTGCGCCCGAGGGCGAGTGGCGGCTCTTCGCGGCGGACGTCCGCGCGGAGCTGTTCGGCCTCATGTCGGACGCCGGGCGGCTGCGCGCCGAGCGGGAACTCACGGCAGTCGACGACCTCCCCCATGTCACCGGAGCGGTGGTGCACGGTGACCTCGGCGGGGAGAACGTGCTGTGGGAGGACGCCGACGGGTGGCCGCGGCTCAGCGGAGTGGTCGACTGGGACGAGGTCGCGCTCGGCGACCCGGCGGAGGATCTCGCGGCGGTCGGCGCCGGCTACGGCGAGGAGCTGATGGGCCGGGTGCTCGCGCTGGGCGGCTGGGCAGGGGCGGCGTACGACGGGGTGGCCGCACGCGCCGCGACGATCCGCGGCACGTTCGCCTTGCAGCAGGCGCTGTCCGCGTATCGCGACGGCGACGAGGATGAGCTGGCGGAGGGTCTTGCGGGGTACGTGTAGGGGACCGCGCCGCCCCGCCGCCCTCAGATGAAGTTGAGCGCGGCCGCGCCGCCCACTCCCCCGAGCAGCATGAAGACCGGCATAAGGACCTTCAGCTCGATCCAGCTGCCCGCCCGGAACCGCATCAGCTTCGGCGGCCCGATGGGGTACCAGCGCTTGCGGCCGATGGGGATGGGCCACAGGATCGGACAGCCGGAGACCGTGAGCGCGTCCCCGATGTCGTGCACCAGGGCGCCGAGCACGATCGGAAGACCCAGCCACAGATACTCCTGGCCCGGCGCGGTGAAGAGCCAGTCCGCGCCGTTCCCGGGCTTGTCCAGGACTCCGGCGAGGATCCAGGCGCTCGTCGCGGCGAGCAGCCACACAAGGACATCGCTGCTCGAACCCCGCGCGGCCCGCCACAGCAGGCCTTCGATGGCGAGCACCATGTGGATGAAGAGCAGTGCGAGGACCGCCCAGCGGCCACCGAAGATGGCGAGGGCCGAGGAGCCCGCCCCGATGAGGACGGCCCAGAGCCAGGTGTGCGTGAGGGTGCGGTGCCCCCCGGCCCTGCGCGGGTCGCCCTGCTTGCGCGTCGCCTTGTAGACGGCTGCCGAGAGCTTGTCGACGATCTCGCACAGACCTCTGGAGACGGGTCCGAAGGCCCGCGAGATGGTCGCCGATTTGTGGTCGAGGTCGGGCGCGAGCGCGGCCCCGGCGCAGATCAAGGCTCCGACCAGGAGGACCGGCCAGGGCATCGTGTGCCCCGCGGCTGTCGCGGCCGCTCCGACGCCCAGCCAGGCCGCCGCTCCCGACAGTGAGTGTGCCGGACCCATCATGGCTTTTCCCCGCCCCATTTTCGTTGTACTGATGCCCCGTTGGCGACACAGCGTAGCGTTCGTGATCTTCGTACGGATCGCCGGTTCCCTGATCGGGAGAGAAGAAGGGCAAGATGGGGGTGTGACACTTATTGATCAGCTGCCGCCGGATGCCGACCCCGATGCCCTCTTCGAAGCCTTCTCCTCATGGGCTGAGGAGACGGGGATCACTCTCTACCCGGCTCAGGAGGAGGCGCTGATCGAGGTGGTCTCCGGAGCCAACGTGATCTTGTCCACGCCGACCGGCTCCGGAAAGAGCCTGGTCGCGGCGGGCGCGCACTTCACCGCCCTTGCCCAGGACAAGGTCACCTTCTACACGGCACCGATCAAGGCGCTGGTGTCGGAGAAGTTCTTCGACCTGTGCAAGCTCTTCGGCACCGAGAACGTCGGCATGCTGACCGGTGACGCGTCGGTCAACTCCGACGCCCCCGTCATCTGCTGCACGGCCGAGGTCCTCGCGTCGATCGCGCTGCGGGACGGCAAGAACGCCGACATCGGCCAGGTCGTGATGGACGAGTTCCACTTCTACGCGGAAGGGGACCGTGGCTGGGCCTGGCAGATCCCGATCCTGGAACTGCCGCAGGCACAGTTCATCCTCATGTCCGCGACGCTCGGCGACGTCTCGATGTTCGAGAAGGACCTGACGCGCCGTACGGGCCGCCCCACCTCCGTGGTCCGCTCCGCGACACGCCCGGTCCCCCTCTCGTACGAGTACCGTCTGACGCCCATCACGGAGACCCTCACCGAGCTCCTGGAGACCAAGCAGGCTCCGGTCTACATCGTCCACTTCACGCAGGCACAGGCCGTCGAGCGCGCGCAGTCGCTGATGAGCATCAATATGTGCACCCGTGAGGAGAAGGACAAGATCGCCGACCTCATCGGCGGCTTCCGCTTCACCACCAAGTTCGGCCGCAACCTCTCGCGATACGTACGCCACGGGATCGGCGTGCACCACGCAGGCATGCTGCCCAAGTACCGGCGGCTCGTCGAGAAGCTGGCGCAGGCCGGTCTGCTGAAGGTCATCTGCGGCACGGACACCCTCGGCGTCGGCGTCAACGTGCCGATCCGTACGGTGCTGTTCACCGCCCTCGCCAAGTACGACGGCACGCGCGTACGGACCCTGCGTGCCCGGGAGTTCCACCAGATCGCGGGCCGCGCAGGTCGTGCGGGCTTCGACACGGCGGGCCTCGTCGTGGCACAGGCGCCCGAGCACATCATCGAGAACGAGAAGGCGCTCAACAAGGCGGGCGACGACCCGAAGAAGCGCCGCAAGGTGGTGCGCAAGAAGGCACCCGAGGGCTTCGTGGGGTGGACCGAGGAAGGGTTCGACAAGCTCATCAACTCCGAGCCCGAGCCGCTGACCTCCCGCTTCCGCGTCACGCACACCATGCTCCTGTCGGTGATCGCCCGTCCGGGCAACGCCTTCGAAGCGATGCGTCACCTCCTCGAGGACAACCACGAGCCGCGCAAGCAGCAGCTGCGGCACATCCGCCGCGCCATCGCCATCTACCGTTCGCTGCTCGACGGCGGAGTGGTGGAGAAGCTCGACGAGCCGGACGCCTCGGGCCGCATCGTGCGTCTGACGGTCGACCTCCAGCAGAACTTCGCGCTCAACCAGCCGCTGTCGACGTTCGCGCTCGCCGCCTTCGACCTGCTCGACAAGGAATCGCCTTCGTACGCCCTCGACATGGTGTCCGTCGTCGAGTCCACCCTCGACGACCCGCGCCAGATCCTCGCCGCCCAGCAGAACAAGGCGCGCGGCGAGGCCGTGGCCCTGATGAAGGCGGACGGCGTCGAGTACGAGGACCGCATGGAGCGGCTCCAGGACGTCACGTATCCCAAGCCTCTGGAGGAGCTCCTCTTCCACGCCTACAACACCTACAGGACGAGCCACCCGTGGGTCGGCGACCACCCGCTCTCCCCCAAGTCCGTGATCCGCGACATGTACGAACGAGCGCTGACCTTCACGGAGTTCACGTCCTTCTACGAACTCGCCCGCACCGAGGGCATCGTCCTTCGCTACCTCGCGAGCGCGTACAAGGCTCTTGAGCACACCATCCCGGACGACCTGAAGTCCGAGGACCTGGAAGACCTCATCGCCTGGCTCGGCGAGATGGTCCGTCAGGTCGACTCCAGCCTGCTCGACGAGTGGGAGCAGCTCGCCAACCCCGAGGTCATGACGGCCGAGGAGGCCCAGGAGCGCGCCGACCAGGTCAAGCCGGTCACCGCCAACTCCCGCGCCTTCCGTGTCCTGGTCCGCAACGCGCTCTTCCGCCGCGTCGAGCTCGCCGCCCTCGACCACGTCGAGGAGCTGGGCGAACTGGACGCCGAGTCCGGCTGGGACGCGGACGCCTGGGGCGTGGCCATGGACAAGTACTGGGACGAGTACGACGATCTCGGCACCGGTCCCGACGCGCGCGGCCCCAAGCTGCTGCTCATCGAGGAGGACCCGGACCACGGTCTGTGGCGCGTCCGGCAGACGTTCGCCGACCCGAACGGCGACCATGACTGGGGTATCGGCGCGGAGGTCGATCTCGCGGCCTCCGACGAGGAAGGCCGCGCCGTCGTCCGCGTCACCGACGTCGGCCAGCTCTGACCGACGGCCGCTGACGCCGACCGCACCGAGCTTCCCCCCGGACAGGAGTCGAGGAACCCCCATGAACAACCCCGCCGAACGTCTTGTCGACCTGCTGGACCTGGAGCAGATCGAGCTCAACATCTTCCGTGGCCGCAGCCCGGAGGAGTCCCTGCAGCGGGTGTTCGGCGGGCAGGTCGCCGGGCAGGCCCTGGTGGCCGCCGGGCGTACCACCGAGGGCGAGCGCCCTGTGCACTCGCTGCACGCGTACTTCCTGCGGCCCGGCCGTCCGGGCGTGCCGATCGTGTACCAGGTCGAGCGGGTGCGGGACGGGCGCTCCTTCACCACGCGCCGTGTCACCGCGGTCCAGCAGGGGCGCACCATCTTCAATCTCACCGCTTCCTTCCATCAGCCCGAGGCAGGCGCGTTCGAGCACCAGCTGCCGCCGCGCATCACGGCTCCGGATCCCGAGTCGCTGCCGACGGTCGCCCAGGAGATCACCGAGCATCTGGGTGGGCTGCCCGAGCAGCTGGAGCGCATGGCCAGACGTCAGCCCTTCGACATCCGCTACGTGGACCGGCTGCGCTGGACCCCTGAGGAGATCAAGGACGCCGAGCCGCGCAGCGCGGTCTGGATGCGTGCGGTCGGCCCGCTCGGCGACGATCCCCTCGTCCACACCTGCGCGCTGACCTACGCGAGCGACATGACGCTCCTGGACGCCGTCCGCATCCCCGTGGAGCCGCTGTGGGGCCCACGGAGCTTCGACATGGCCTCCCTTGACCACGCCATGTGGTTCCACCGCCCCTTCCGCGCGGACGAGTGGTTCCTGTACGACCAGGAGTCCCCGATCGCGACGGGTGGCCGCGGTCTCGCACGGGGCCGTATCTACGACATCGAGGGCAGGCTGCTGGTCTCGGTCGTACAGGAAGGGCTCTTCCGGGCCTACGGGGAGCGGCACATGGACGGCCGCCCGTCGGCAGGATGAGGCAAATGGGCGCATGAGCTACTTCATGTACGACGTCCTGGGCGAGACGGTCGACGAACCTGATCCGGAGACGATGAGGCGCGTGTTGGACGGCCTCACGAACGCTGACGACGAGCATCCCGACGTGTCGCTGTCCCATGAGAGCGGGTGGTCTCTCAGCGCGTTCCGGGGCGGACTGCTGATCTGGGAGAACGCGGAGGACGGCTCGGTGGCTCCCCGCCGGATGCACGAGGTGACCCGGGAGGAGACCCTCCGGCTCTTCGGGCTTCTGGCAGCCGGTGACGTCGTATCGATCGAGGCGCTTTCGTGGCAGAGGCAGAGAGAGGGACTGGGCATGAACACGGACGAGAACATCACCGGTCACCGCGACCGCCGGCTCGCCGAGGCCGTTCGGCTGCGCGAGGCCGGTCTCCGCGAAGAGGCACGGGAGCAATTGCTCGCCCTGTGCGAGCAGTTCCCTCTGGACACGGAGGTGGCGTACCAGACCGCGTGGGTGCACGACACACTCGGCCTTGAGGCCGAGGCGGTGCCGCACTACGTACGCGCGGTCGAGAGCCCGGGCCTTTCTCCTGATGACCGTCGGGGAGCACTCCTCGGCCTGGGCAGCACCTACCGCGTCCTTGGCCGGTACCCGGAAGCCGTCACGACCTTGGGCGACGCGGTGGCCGAGTTCCCCGACGACAGCGCCCTCAAGACCTTTCTGGCCATGGCCCTCTACAACACCGGCCGGGCACACGACGCGATGGAGATCCTGCTGACCCTGCTCGCCACCACGAGCCAGGACCCGGACATCGCCGGCTACCGTCCCGCGATCGAGCACTACGCCAAGGATCTCGACGCAGCTCTGTAGCGGAGCCACCCACGAGCCGTCGCCCCTGCTTCCGTCTGGTTACGCTCCCCTGCGGCGCATCCACTTGAGCAGGCCTCGCGGCTCCGGCGCCCTCACTTTCGTCTCTTCGTCGGGAAGTGCGGCGTCGGGCAGCGCGGCGGGGAGCGCCTCGTGATCCGGCGCGGGGTGAGGGTCTGGCTGAGCGTCGGGTTCCGCCCGAGGACCAGGACCGGAACCGGGACCACCACCAGGGCCGAAGCCGGAGTCCGGCGCGGGCCTCGGCACAGGTCGCTGCCCGCGGGCCTGGGAGAGACTGATGGTCAGATTCGCCCGCAGCCAGCGGATCTCGTCCGGGTCGTCCGCGGTAGTGATCTTCTGAATGATCCGTCCCGCCGGTGACTCGGGTGCGCCCTGACCGATGGACTCGGGCATGAGCCTGCGTACGTAGGCGCGTTCATACGGGTCCTTGATGATTTCCGCGATCTGGACCGGGTCGAGCAGCGAAGCCACGGCCGCGGCACGCTCCCAGGGATCTTCGGCCTGCCGCAGCAGCGTTCCCGCATGGCGGCCCCGCCAGTTCCGTGCCCGCAGGTCGACGCCCGCTTCCAGCTGGGCGCGGATCGCGCCAGAGGCGCGGCCGGTGAGCAGACCGGCGTTGGCCTCGGACTCGGCGAACTGCCTTAGCTCCTCGGCCAGATACAGCCAGACGACTGCCCGATACCGGTTGAGATAGAACTTCACCGGCGTGACGAGACCCGCGCGCGTGAGTCGGGTGAACCGGGCCGTGGAAATGTCCATGAGCGTCGCGCCCTCGGTGGTCCCCACAGCTCTGATGCGCTCCATCCATTCCTCGGGAAAGCCCTCCCCGGCTCGGACGCGCTCGATCTCCTCGCGTGTGACGCGGCGCCGTCCACCGACTGCGTCGCTGACGGTACGGATGCACCCCAGCATCACGGCGAGTTCGAACTCTCCGCGCCGCAGCCCCAGTTCTCGTGCCGCGCGGGTCTGCGTGACCGATGTCTGCGCTGCCGCATCCGCGACTTCCTGCGTGATCGTGTGACCTGACATGGTGGTTCTCCCCCGTGAGGCGTCTTTGCTCTCGGGAAAACCGTAGCGCGATCACCGCAACTCGCGCCGAGCCTGTGGATAACTCTCGCCGCGCCGACGTTTCAGCTGATCAGAGGTCTACCACCGGTGTCCGCTCCAGCTGTCGCGCGTCCACGCCGAGGTGCTCACCGACACGATTGACGAGCAGTGTCATCTCATACGCGACCTGGCCGATGTCCGCCTCCGCGGAGCTGAGGACGCACAGGCAACTGCCGTCGCCGGCCGCGGTGACGAAGAGCACCGCGTCGTCGAACTCGATCATCGTCTGACGCACGTTGCCCGCGTGGAAGTGTCGACCTGAGCCCTTGGCCAGGCTGTGCAGACCCGACGAGACCGCGGCCAGATGTTCCGCGTCCTCCCGCCTCAGTTCGGAGCTCGCGCCGGTCACCAGTCCGTCATTGGACAGCACCAGCGCGTGGCGCACGGACTCCATGCGCTTGGTCAAGTCGTCGAGCAGCCAACCGAGCCCCGCGTTCTGCACCATGTTCCCGTCTCCCCGTCTCGCTGCTCCCCCTGGCTGGAGGAACTGACCTGCCAGCCTTCCCCACCATCGGCGCCCCGGCAAGCATGATGAGGACATGGCACAGAAGATGACCGATGACCAGTGGCGGGCTTTCGTCTCACAAGGCACCCGTACCGGCAAGCTGTCGACCGTCCGGGCTGACGGCAGCCCACATATCGCACCAATCTGGTTCCTCTTGGACGGGGACGATTTGGTGTTCAACACCGGGGCCGAGACCGTCAAGGGGCGGAATCTGGCGCGGGACGGGCGTGTCGCCCTGTGTGTGGACGACGACAGGCCTCCGTTCGCGTTCGTGGTGCTGCAAGGGCAGGCCCGCCTGAGCGACGATCCCGAGGAGGTTCGGCACTGGGCGGCTCGGCTCGGAGCCCGCTACATGGGTGAGGGGCGCGCCGAGGAGTTCGGCGAGCGCAATGGCGTGCCCGGTGAACTCCTCGTGCGCGTCAAGATCGACAAGGTCGTCGCTCTCGCCGCCGTATCCGACTGACGTCCCCGCCCGACGTGTGACGCCTCAGCCCACCGTGTCGAGCAGCCGGGCGGTATGCATCCGCCCGGCGTACTCGACAAGACGTATCAGCACCTCCTTTCCCGAATCGCGGTCCCGTGCGTCGCACAGCACCACGGGGGTGCCGCGGTCGAGGTCCAGAGCCCGTGACACTTCATGCGCACCGTACGTACGCGCGGTCGCGAAGCAGTTCACGGCCACCACGAACGGGATGTGCCGATGCTCGAAGTAGTCGACGGCGGGGAAGCAGTCCTCGAGCCGCCGTGTGTCCGCGAGGACGACGGCACCGAGCGCGCCCTGGGACAGCTCGTCCCACAGGAACCAGAAACGGTCCTGCCCCGGTGTACCGAAGAGGTACAGCGACAGGCCCGACCTGATGGTGATGCGGCCGAAGTCCATGGCGACGGTCGTCGTGGTCTTGCGGTCGACTCCGCCGGTGTCGTCCACCAACTGGCCCGCCTCGCTGAGCAGTTCCTCGGTGCGCAGCGGACGGATCTCGCTGACCGCGCCGACCAGGGTGGTCTTGCCCACCCCGAAGCCGCCCGCGACCAGAATCTTCAACGCCATGGCGGTCGTGTCGCCACCGTCGGCGTCAGAGCGCTCGGAGCCCATCGATCACCTCTCGCAGGATCTTCTCGTCGGGTAGCTGCGCGGGTGGCACGGGTCGGCTCACCTTCACGCAGCCCATTTCCAGCAGGTCGCCGAGCAGCACCCTGACCACTCCCACGGGCAGATCGGCGTCGGCAGCCAGTTCGGCGACCGACTGGGTCTCGGTGCGGCACAGTTCGATGAGCGACCGGTGTTCCGGTCCGAGCGCGGTGTCGTCCCCTGCGCCCGGCGCGTTCTCGTCCAGCGTGACGAGGGCGATCAGATCGAAGCGCACTCCACTGGGTCCCGGCTGGGTCCGCCCGCCAGTCATCGCGTAGGGACGGACCAGTGGTCCGGCGTCGCTGTCGTACCACTGGCTGCCCACATCGTGCGGGACGCCGCTTCCGTCCTCGGTCATCTGCGTAGACCGCCCGGCGTCATCCGGCGGCCGGTGGCTGCGACCCGAAGCGCGATGGCGTGTAGAGATGCTCGCCCACCCTCTTGACCAGGCGTGCCATCTCATAGGCGACCAAGCCGATGTCGGCCGTCACGGAGCTGAGGACGGCGAGGCAGGAGCCGTCGCCCGCCGCCGCCACGAACAGGAAGCCGTCGTCCATCTCGACCATGGTCTGGCGCACTCCCCCGGCTCCGAAGTGCCGGCCCGCGCCCTTGGCCAGGCTGTGAAACCCGGAGGCGACCGCGGCGAGATGCTCGGCGTCCTCACGGGTGAGGGCGGTCGAGGCGCCGACGGCGAGCCCGTCGTTGGACAGCACCACGGCGTGCCGTACCTCGGCGACGCGCAATACCAAGTCGTCCAGCAGCCAGTCGAGTTCGCCGGACCGGCCGGCGGTGATGCTCTGATCCTGGATCATGCGGGGTCTCCTTCGGTGCTGCTGTCACTGGCCGGGTCGGGCCCTGGAATGTCGGGGACCGCGCCGACGATGCCCGGCCGGCGACCGCCGCCGCGGGCCCAGCCGTCGCGGTAGGCGGTCATGCGATCCCGTACCTCGTCGGGGCTGCGATCGGTCTCTTCACGGGCGCTCACGGATCCAGCCGTGCCATCGGGGCGGCGCTCACGCAGTTGGGGGGCCAGGCTGGCCTGGCGCACGCGGCGCGGAAGGTCCTCCGAAGGCTCAGCGGCGCTATCGGGTTCCTCGGTGTCCGGGGGCTTGCGCAGGCGGAGTGTGGTGACGCCTGGGGGTGCCGTCTCCGGGGTCTTCGCCGACACTCCCAGTGCCGGGCGGGCGGCCGGGGCCGGGGCGGGGTTGCCGTCCATCGATGCGGCATCGGGCACGCGCGCGTGCCCGATCTGTTCACGGTCACGTTCCATGGTGTGGGCTCCGGGACTCTCCGGTGTGATGCTCTGCAGCAATGCGGTGGGCAGGAGGACAACCGCGGTGGTACCGCCGTAGGGGGACGTACGAAGGTGCACTTTGACCCCGTGTCGCGCGGCGAGCCTGCTGACCACGAAGAGCCCCAGTTGGTCGCTGTCGAACAGGTCGAGCGCTTCGGACTGCTCGATGCGGCGGTTGGCTTCGGCCAGGGTCTCTGCGCCCATCCCGAGGCCACGGTCCTCGACCTCCAGGGCGTAGCCGTTGCCGACCGGCTCGCCGTTGACCCGCACTTTGGTGTGGGGCGGCGAGAACTGGGCGGCGTTCTCGACGAGTTCGGCCAGGAGGTGGGTGAGGTCGGCGACGGCCGTGCCGATGACCGCGGCCGCGGGGAGCTGTCGCACCTCCACACGCGCGTAGTCCTCGACTTCGGAGACGGCCGCACGGACGACGTTCGTCAGGGCGACAGGCGTGCGCCAGGCCCGTCCCGGCGCGGCTCCGGAGAGGATGATCAGGCTCTCGGCGTGCCGCCTCATCCGGGTGGTGAGGTGGTCGAGCCGGAAGAGGTCGCTGAGTTCGTTCGGGTCGTCCGACCTGCGCTCCATGCTGTCGAGGAGGTTGAGCTGGCGGTGGACGAGGACCTGGCTCCTGCGGGCGAGGTTGACGAAGACGCCCGAGATGCCGCTGGCGAGTTCGGCGCGCTCGATGGCGGCGCGCAGGGCCGCCCGGTGCACCGTGCCGAGCGCTTCGTAGACCTGCCCCGTCTCGTCCTCCGCGGGCGGGTCGGGGGGCGCTTCGGTGTGAATGTCGATCTCCTCACCGGCCCGCAATCTCCGCATGGCGTGAGGAAGTTTGTGCCGGGCGATCTCCAGCGCGCCGTTGCGCAGGCTCACCAGTTCGACGACCAGGCCTCGCCCGATGCGTACGGAGATGACCAGTGAGGCGGCTACGGCCACGAGTCCGAGGAGCACGGCGGCGCCTGCCGGCGTGAGCAACCCGCGCGTGAACGGGTCGGCCCGATCGGCGGCGCTACGGCTCGCCCCCGCGTCGATCGCGCGGAGCTCGTCCCGCACCACGCCATGGGCGCGGTCCCATTTGGCGGCCGATGCCGCGAGGGCGGATTGTCTGTCCGGGGGTGCGACGATCACCTTGTCCTCGACCGCGCGCACGTCGGCGTACGCGGCCCCCTCCACGAGGTCCTGCCAGGCTGCTCGTTCGGGACCGCGCAGATCCGCCACCGCCGACTCGGTCAGGGTTCGCCGGGTGTCGACGGCTCCGGTGAACTGCCGCAGCCGCTCCCCGTCCAGAGACCCGTCGAGCCGGGCGCTGGACAGGACGACGTCCTCGCGCGCCAGCATCTCGGAGGCCCGGGCGAATTCGAGCAGTACGCGCGCGTCGGAGCCGAGTTCGGCCTCCTGGATGCCGGTGAGCGCACCGCCGACTCCGAAGGCTGCCGAAATGGCCCTCGTGTACTGACCGTAGGTCGTGTCCCAGGCCGTGCGGCGGTTCAGCACGTCGGTCCGCAATGCGCTCAGGCCTTCGGCTGCGGAGACGAATGTCTCGAGCCTGGACGCCACGCCGGTCGGTAGATCGCTGCCATCGGCAATCGTCCGCCCCTCGCCACGACGCAGCTTCGCCACAGCGCGGTCCGTACTTCCCGCCTGCCTCTTGAGTTCGCTGCCACGGTCCGGCGTGGGCTCGGTCGCGTAGCTCACGGCTGCCACCCGCTCGGCCTGCAACGCGGCGACGGCCGTGTCGACCGGGCCGCGCACCTCGGCGTCGACGCGCTGCAACTGCCTTAGCCGCGCCACGTCTTGAGCCGTGGAGACCGTGGCGTATCCCCACAGTGCGAGCAGCGAGACGACCGGCACCATGAGCAGGCAAAGGATCTTGGCCCGTACGGTACGGGGGCGCGGCCACCAAGATCCCCCGCGCGCGGCGGTCGTCAGCGGCGTGGGCTCCAAGGGGGCTTCCGCGTCGGGCCGTTCGTCGGCAGGCGCTCCCGCGTGTGCGCGTCGACCACGTGCCGGGTCCCCGGGCGTCGGCGGCGATGTGCCGTCGGCCGGGTCGAGGGTCCTACGGGGTGTGCGCATGGCCTCCTCGTTCGGAAAGATTTCGGGGCGTGGGTGTCCGCCCGACCGTGACCGGTCCTGATGTGCCGCTACCGGGCGGCGCCCTCCGCCGGTCGCTGGGCCGCCACGGAGGCTTCACGCTCCCCCGATGTCGGAGACAGGGCGACAAACGCCGAGGTCAGGAAGAGGTACGACCCAAGGCCGACCGCAAGAGGGAAGATGAACTGCATCGTCGTGGCCCCGGGCAGTGCCGCGCCCGACTCCGTGACCCGCACGCTCACGGCCAGCATTCCGGTGTAGTGCATGCTGCTCACGGCTCCGCCCATGACGAGCGACGCGACGGCGACCGCGAGGGGCGACTTGATGTTGAGCGCCGCCCACAGGGCCGCGGTCGCGGCTACGACGGCGATGACTACGGAGAGGCCGACCAGCACCGGGTCGTAGCGCACGTCGCCGTGCAGTCGCAGCGCGGCCATGCCCAGGTAGTGCATGCTCGCCACGCCGAGCCCGGTGGTGAGCCCGCCGAGCGCGAGCGCACGCCCGCGGTCTCGGCCGTAGCCGACGGAGAAGACGCCGACTCCGACGACGGCCATCGCGACGATCAGACTCAGGATCGTCAGGGGCACGTTGTAGTGGATCTCGGTGCCGGTGACGCCGAAGCCGAGCATGGCCACGAAGTGCATCGTCCAGATGCCCGTGCCGATGGCGGAGGCCGCTGTGATGAGCCAGTTGCGGCGCGATGTGCCCGTGGCGCCGAGCGCCCGAACGGTGCAGCGCAGCCCGAGAGCGGCGCCGATACAGGCCATCGCGTACGACAGCACGGGGGTCAGCCAGCCGAAGGTGGCGTGGTCCAGGTGTCCCATGGCTCCGGGACGCTAGTCCGAGCAGGGGCGCACAACGGGGGCGCAGTTCGAAAGGTGTTGGAATATGACAGAGAGGGGATCCTGAACGATCGCAGCACGCTCGAACGTGTGCCCCCGACGCACATGCGCGTCGTTGAGTAATCATGGCCACATGAGCGACGACCACACGCGTGTCCGTGAGTTCTTCACCGCCCGAGCGGCCGACTGGGACACCCGGTTCCCCGACGACGGGCCCGCCTATCGAGCCGCCGCGTCCGAGCTCGGCCTGCGCCCCGGCGGCCGCGTCCTCGACGCCGGGTGCGGCACCGGGCGGGCGCTGCCCGCCCTCAGGGAGGTCGTGGGAGCCTCCGGAGTCGCACTCGGGGTGGATCTGACTCCCGCCATGCTGGAGGCCGCCACACGGGCGGGCAGGGGTCGTGAAGGGCAGCTCCTGCTCGCGGACGTGACCCGGCTCCCGTTGCGCGGCGCGTCGCTCGATGCCGTGTTCGGCGCGGGCCTGATCTCCCATCTGCCCGATCCGGCGGAGAACCTGCGCGAGTTGAGGCGCGTGGTGCGGCCCGGAGGGGCCCTCGCCCTCTTCCACCCCATCGGCCGGGCGGCACTCGCGGCGCGGCAAGGCCGCCAGATCACCACGGACGATTTGCGGGCCGAGGACAATCTCCGTCCGCTGCTCGCCGGTTCCGGCTGGCGGCTGACCTCGTACGTCGACGAGGACGCGCGGTTCCTCGCTCTGGCGGTGCGACAGGACTAGGTCGGTGCCACAGGACGTCGGCGGGAAAAGCGGTTGGGCGGGATGAGGCGCAGAAGAACATTGCACGCCAACCGTTGGTTCACGGTCCTCGCCTGGCGGACGACGTTGAGCTCACTGCGCTGAGACGCCCGCCTACTCGTCCGTGTGTGCCACCGGGCAGCCACGGACGCCGGGCACCGGGAACGTGCCGAGCTCGCCGACCCGATACCCCTTCGGGTAGCCCTTGATCTCCCAGTTCTGCCGGGCGAAGTGCGGTGCGGTCCGGGGCGGCATCAGGCGCACAGCACGGCCGCGCAACCGCACCGCACGCCTGACCAGCGTACGGGTGGCGGCGCCGGCCGGTTCGTAGCGGAAGGCGCGCAGGAGGGGCTCGTCGAGCAGGGCGAGGGTCGAGGCACGCAACAAGGGCGCCAGAGGACGCGGATACCAGGAGGCCATGAGATCGAGGGTCGCGTCGGAGACCTTGCGTGCACCCTCGTCCCACGCGAAGTGGGCCTCTTCGTAGGCATCGAGACACTTCTCGAAGGCTTCGTAGGAGTCCGGGATGCCCTGGATCCCCATATGCCGCCCCAAGGTGCGGTAGTAGACGGCGGCCGCGGTCATCTCATGGCGGGACAACCTGCGCCATCCGTAGGCGTCGATCCAGCGCTTGGGCACCACGACGAACGTACACAGCACGTAGCGCATGTCTTCATTACTGATGTCGTAGCTGCGGTGCATCTGGTTGATGCGGCGGATCGCCGTGCGTCCCTCGTCCGTGCCGAAGCCGTGCTCCACGACGGCATCGAGGAGCAGGCCCGTGTCGTCGTACCGCTTCTGCGTACGATCCGTCAGTTCCGCCGTCTCGGCGAGGAGCCGACCGATGCTGGGCACGGCGTACGTGCGGTAGAGCGCCAGCTCAAGAGCGCGGGTGTAGTCCCAGGGGAACTCGTACGTCGCACTGAGCCGGTAGATCGTCAGGGCGTCCTTCTCCGGGTCGAGACGCCGAATCTCCTTGAGCCGGTCATAGCGCTTCACCGCCGCCCCCCCCTTCTGTCGTCGGGGCTCCAACTCTACGTTGGAGTACAGCAGATGAGAGATCATCAGCGGCAACCAGAACCGGGGGAAGGCGGCCCACATGTTCGACAAGCTCCGCAAGCTCTGGCGCACGGAGGACCCTGTTCGCAGCAAGCAGCAGCGCCCGCACAACCTCTTCGAGGCGGCCGCCGTCTACGTGGCCGCGTGCGCCGAGGACGACCAGGACCGCATAGACGAAGCCACGGGCTGGGTGTCACCGG
The DNA here is from genome assembly GCF_042795295.1 of Streptomyces sp. NPDC056486. NCBI lineage: Bacteria > Bacillati > Actinomycetota > Actinomycetes > Kitasatosporales > Streptomycetaceae > Streptomyces > Streptomyces sp. NPDC056486. The sequence continues at coordinate 225,326 of NZ_JBHTSF010000001.1, read as the reverse complement.
AGGCCTTGTCCTTCGGCGTCAGCGAACTCGCCTGCCGAGCGGTCATCGCCCTCGCCCGGGAGCGCGACGAGTCACCGACGGACGTGGCGCGTACGCTCCTCGGCCTGCCCGCCGCCTGACGTCCGTGTGCGAGTTCCTGGTGCGTACAGGCGGGTTTCCTGATCGCGCACCCCTCGACGATCAACCGGACCTGTGGTTAGGGTGCGCCGACGGATGAAGCGATGGGGGAGGCTGGCATGGCCGGAACGGACGACGTTGTCGCCGCCGAGGACGACGCGCTGTACGTGCTGACCGCGGTGCTGCTGACACCCGCGAAGTTCCCGAGTGTGCTCGGCGACGACTATCCGGAGGCGTGCGCGGCTCTGGGGCTCGCACCTCTCGCCGCCGGGTACGGTCTCGTGCTCGGCCAGGACGGTGCGGGCGCCCGATGGACCGTCGTCGTCGACGACGTGTCTCTCGTGGCCGTCGCGATCGCTTCCTGGGACTGCGGCATGGAGTACGACCTGTCGCCCGACGAGCGTTCAGTGGTCGCCGCGCTGCCCGGCTGGCCGCTCGCGGTAGCCGTCGCGGCGCCCAACGTGCCCGCGCCCCACGACCCCGACCCCGAGGAGGCGGACCAGAAGCCGCTCTCGCCTCCTCAGTCCGATTCGTGGGGTCCGGCTCAGCGACGGCTCGGCGCCGACGAGATCGCGCTCCAATGGGCGGCCTGGCGCGAGCAGATCGACGACGCCGACTTCTTGAGCGACGGTGCCGAGAAGGGCTCAGCTCAGGGGGAAGACGCGGCTCAGGAGGGCGAGGACACCCGCCCGGAGAGCAGTGACGCCGATATCGAAGCCGATCAGGATCCGCTCACCGGCATACGCCGTGTCCTGGCGGAAGCACGGGCGTATGTGAGTACGCCGCCGCCCCTCGGCCGCGTGCGATCCTCGTTCGCCTCCGGAGAGGCCCGCACCCTGCGTGCCGACGGTCCTGGCTGGTCCATGGTCGCCAGGACCGACGACATTGCGTTCGTGCTCCTCGACGAAGAGCCGGGAGAGGTGCTGCCGGTGGGCCGCGGGCCCGAACTCCCCTGGCTCCTCGACGCGCTCGACAAGATGGCCGTACGCCCCGTCTGACCCCTGCGGTCCTGCGCCCCGTCAGTGGTTCTGCTCGGGGGCGAGCAGAAACGCGGCCACCGCCGTGTCATGGTCCGCGTGATGGCGCAGGGCGACCAGTTTCAGCCCGCGAGGTCTCGTCCCACGACGCCGCCCGGCCACCGGCGCGCACCAGGGCGAGCGCCATCGCCCCGGCCACCGGAGTCCCGCACTCGCGCGGCAGACGGGCGTCGGCAAGCAGTGCCGCTCGCGCGCGTGGCGTTGGGGTATCGAGAGGGAACCCGCTTCCCAGGGGCAGCTGCTCGAGGCGTTCTTCGACCAGGCGCAGGAGGGGGCCGAGCGCCTTCCGGGCGCCGGGTCAGCGGCCGAGCTCCTTGCGGGAGACGCGGCGCAGCCTGCGTCGCTGTCCGGGGTCGAGGGTCAGATAGGCCGCGGCCGGGACCCCGAGCACGATCAGGAGGGCGGCCCACCAGGGCAGCCAGATCAACAGGATGATGCCGGCCGCCACACCTCCTGCGGCGATCTTCGCGTTCTTAGACATGTGTGTCGCCTCCTCCGCGGCTGTTGCCGCTCTCTGTCCTGAGAAACGGGCTCGGGCCGCACACAGTTCCAGTTTGCTCCCCTGATTGATCCCTGAGGAGCAACCCTGACGCAACCCTGAGCCGTACCTCGTGTCGGCGCTGCTACTCGACCCTCAGGGGCTCGCCGACCTCGTACATGTGGCGCAGCACCTGTCGGTAGGAGTCGAGGAATGCGGCCTCCGTGTACGGCATCCCCAGCTCGGTGCAGTGGGCGCGGACCAGGGGCTGGGCGCGCCGCAGGCTGGGGCGGGGCATGCTCGGGAACAGGTGGTGCTCGATCTGGTAGTTGAGTCCGCCCAGGAACCAGTCGGTCAGGACGCTGCCGCGGATGTTGCGCGAGGTGAGGACCTGTCGGCTGAGGTGACCCCAGCGCTCACCGTCGGGGTCGGGCATCTCCATGCCCTTGTGGTTGGGCGCGAAGGCAAGGCCGAGGTGCAGGCCGAAGAGAGCCTGGTGGATGGCGGCGAAGGCAAGGGCGTGACCCACCGGCATGGTGGCGAGCAGGAGCGTCACGTATCCGACGAGGTGCGCCACCAGGAGCAGGCCCTCAAGAACGCGTTCACGCGGGGCCTGGCGGCGCAGGTCCTGGAAGCCGTAGATCTTCATGGCGATGCCCTGGAGCAGCGTCAGCGGGAAGAACAGCCAGGCCTGGTTGCGGGTGAGCCAACGCCGGAAGCCCACGCGGACCTTGGCCTGCTTGCTGGTCCAGACGAGGACGTCCGCGGCGACGTCGGGGTCCTTGTCGATGTGGTTGGGGTTGGCGTGGTGGCGGTTGTGCTTGTCGTTCCACCAGGCCGAGCTCATGCCGAGGAGGAGGTTGCCGTGGATGAGGCCGATGGCGCGGCTCACGCCGCGGTCGCCGGTGATCTGGGAGTGCCCGGCGTCATGGCCTATGAATGCCGTGCGGGCACACAGAGCGGCGAGGACGGGCGCCAGGAGCAGCACCCACCAGGAGCCGCCGATGAGGAACATGCCCGTCGCCACGGTGGCCAGCGCCAGGGCGTTGACCACGATGGTGCGCGCGTACCAGCCGGTGCGGCGCCCCAGGAGCCCCTGCTCCTTGACGGTGCGCAGGAGAGGCGCGAAATCGCTCCCGGCGGGCTGCCTTGTGGTGGTGCCTGGGGAACGCTCCGCGACTGCTGCGGCGGCCTGGGACATGGTGAGGTCTCCGGTCTCTGACTGGATCGGGCTGACGCGACACAACGTATGGGCCCGTGACCTGGGGCAACCATGGCGCCTTCACCCGTCTTCGGCGGGGGCCAGCACCGTCGGCAAGGGGGGTTAGGTACACCCCGAAATGCCGTGGTGACGGGTATCACTGCACGATCACTCACGCCTCCGCCGTGACGTGCTGTACTCTCGGCCGGTCCAGGCCCAGTAGTCAAGTTTGAGGAATGCGCCATCGCCGTGCCCAGGCCCCCTGCCGCGTCATCTTCCGAGATCTCTGAACTGTCCCGCTGTTCTGTGCTGTTCGTATCTGCCGACCCGGGCCGCACCGGCCGGGTCGCCTTCTGGCGACCCGACGGAGACGCGCCGCCCGCCTGCTCCGCGGGCGCCCTCGAAGAGCTCACCATCGCCGTGCCCGGCGACAACGGAGCACAGCTGAGCGACGTCTCCGCGATGGTGCTCCCGATGCGCGCGGCACTGCCTGTCCTGACACGCACGCGCGCCACGGCAGGGGCTCACCCGACGGCCGCCTTCTGGGGCACGGCAGGCGTGTTCGCGCTACAACTCGCCGCACGCGGGCTGCTGCTGCCCGGACTGACGCCGAGTGATCACGATGCGTGGCGCTCGGGCCCGCTGGGCGCCGACGACCTGCGACGCCTTCGTGAGCTCGCCGCCGCGATGCCGCCCGCCGCGCACGCCCTTCCACTGGACGACTCCGAACCGCTACGGCTGCCCGAACCCGAGCGGCTGCTGCGCCAGTTCCTGGACGCGGTGGCCGATACGCTGCCGCGCACCCCCGCCGCGACACTCGCCGCGGGCGCTTCGCCCTTCGCCTCTCCGCAGGCGCAGCACATCCCCGAGCAGCGTCCCTGGGCCACCGATGTCGCCGCCGGGCACGACGCCGGCGTACGGATCTCGCTGCGCGTCGAGGTGCCCGGCCTGGTGTCGGACACCTCCGAGGGGACCCGGCTGCCGTTTCGAGCCGTACTGCAGATGCACAGCGTCAGTGACCCCTCGCTCGTCGCGGACGCGGCCGAGGTCTGGGCGGGCTCCGGCGCCTCGGGACAGGCCTTCGGGCCCCGGTCGCGGATGGATGCCCTGCTCGCGCTGCGTCGCGCCACGCGCGCGTGGCCGCCACTCGCCCCGCTGCTCTCGGCCACCGTCCCCGATGCCATCGAGCTCGCCGACGAAGAGGTCACCTCGCTCCTGGGCGAGGGATCCCGCATGCTCGCCACCGCGGGAGTCGAGGTGCACTGGCCCAAGGAGCTGGCGCGCAATCTGACCGCCCGTGCGGTCATCGGCCCGCCCGACGACGAGGCGAAGGAGCCGGACAAGCCGTCGTCGGACACGCCGTCCTACCTCACCGCCGACGCGCTGCTCACCTTCAACTGGCGGTTCGCGCTGGGCGATCAGCAGTTGACCCGCGAGGAGCTCGACCGGCTGGCCGAGGCCAACCGCCCCGTGGTGCGGCTGCGCGACCAGTGGGTGCTCATCGACCCCGAAGAGGCGCGGCGGGCTCGCGCAGACCAGGACCACAAGGTCACGCCGATCGACGCCCTGAGCGCCGTTCTGACGGGCACCACCGAAGTGGCGGGGCGCCGAGTGGACGTCCAGCCGACCGGCTGGCTCGCCACGCTGCGCGAACGCCTCGCGGACCCCGAGGGCATGGAACCCGTCGGCCAGCCCGCAGCGCTCGCAGCAGACCTGCGCGACTACCAGCTGCGCGGCCTGAACTGGCTGGCCCGGATGACCTCCCTGGGCCTGGGCGGCTGTCTCGCGGACGACATGGGTCTCGGCAAGACGATCACACTCATCTCCCTCCATCTGCACCGGCAGTCGGACGGCGAGTCGGCAGGACCCACCCTCGTCGTCTGCCCCACGTCCCTCATGGGCAACTGGCAGCGCGAGATCGAGAGATTCGCCCCCGGCATCCCCGTGCGCCGCTTCCACGGCGCTCAGCGCAGCCTGGAGGGCCTCGCCGACGGCGAGTTCGTGCTCACCACGTACGGCACGATGCGACTCGACGCGGACAGCCTGGCGCACACCCCGTGGGGCATGGTCGTCGCCGACGAGGCCCAGCACGTCAAGAACCCCTACTCGGCCACCGCCAAACAGCTGCGCACCATTGGTGCACGCGCGCGCGTGGCGCTCACCGGCACCCCCGTGGAGAACAATCTCTCCGAGCTGTGGGCCATCCTCGACTGGACGACGCCTGGCCTGCTCGGCAAGCTCGGCACCTTCCGCACCCGCTACGCCCAGGCCGTCGAAGGCGGCAAAGACCCGGCAGCCGCCGAGCGGCTCGGCCAACTCGTACGCCCCTTCCTGCTGCGCAGGCGCAAGTCCGACCCTGGCATCGCACCCGAACTGCCGCCCAAGACGGAGACCGACCGGGCGGTGTCCCTCACCACCGAGCAGACAGGCCTCTACGAAGCAGTGGTGCGCGAGACCCTCGCGGAGATCTCCGGCGCCGACGGCTTCTCCCGCCGCGGCCTGATCGTCAAGCTGCTCACCGGCCTCAAGCAGATCTGCAACCACCCCGCGCAGTACCTCAAGGAGGACAAGCCGCGGATCGAGGGCCGCTCCGGAAAGCTGGAGCTCCTCGACGAACTGCTCGACACGATCCTCTCCGAAGACGCGAGCGTGCTCATCTTCACGCAGTACGTCCAGATGGCACGCCTCATCGAGCAGCACCTGGCAGCGCGTGGCACCCCGTCCCAGTTCCTGCACGGCGGTACGCCCATCGCGGCGCGCGAGACGATGGTGGAGCGCTTCCAGGGCGGCGAAGTCCCTGTCTTCCTGCTGTCGTTGAAGGCCGCGGGCACCGGCCTGAATCTGACGCGGGCCGAGCACGTCGTGCACTACGACCGCTGGTGGAACCCCGCCGTCGAGGCGCAGGCCACCGACCGGGCGTACCGCATCGGGCAGACGCAACCGGTGCAGGTGCACCGGCTGATCGCGGAGGGGACGATCGAGGACCGCATCGCCGAGATGCTGCTGCGCAAGCAGGACTTGGCGGACGCAGTCCTCGGTTCCGGCGAGGCGGCGCTCACGGAACTCACCGACACCGAGCTGTCGGATCTGGTGGAGCTGCGAGGGGGGACTCGATGAGCGACATGTACGACGAATCGAACGGCGACACGCACACGGACAGCCGTCACGGGGAGAGCGGGCACGAACGCACCTTCGCCGCACTGCCGGCCACCCACGGGCGGGGGTTCGCGCAGAGCTGGTGGGGCCAGGCCTGGCTGAAGGCGCTCGAGGACACAGCTCTGGACCTCGCGCAGTTGAAGGCCGGACGCAGGCTCGCGCGCACGGGAGCCGTGGGCGCGGTCTCCGTGCGTCCCGGTCGGATCACCGCCGTCGTCCACGACCGTGACGGCACCCCGCGCCGCTCCGACGTACTGCTGCAGCGGCTCAGCGAGGACGAGTGGGACCGTTTCCTGGGCATGGCCGTCGAGCGGGCCGGGCACATCGCGGCGCTGCTCGACCGCGAAATGCCGCCGCACCTGGTGGAGGACGCGGCGGCAGCGGGTGTCGAACTCCTGCCCGGCATCGGCGACCTGGAGCCGCAGTGCGACTGCGACGCGTGGGACCACTGCGGGCATACTGCCGCGCTCTGCTATCAGGTGGCCCGGCTGCTCGACCAGGATCCGTTCGTGCTGTTCCTGATGCGTGGCCGTGCCGAGCGTGAGCTCCTCGACGAGTTGCAAGTACGCAGCGTGGCAGAGGCGGAGGCCGAGGAGACGTCCGCGGAGGAGCAGGAAGGGGCCCAGGAGGGCGTGGGCGCCGACGAGGCGTACGCGGAGGGAGCCATCCTGCCCCCGTTGCCCGGCCTCCCTCCGCTGCCGCCAGAGCCGGGCCTGCCGCCCGCCCTCGATACGGAGGCGGAGCCCGCACCCGGTCTCGATGTGGCAGCGCTCGAGTTCCTGGCGGCGCAAGCCGCAGTGGAGGCGCACCGGATGCTGGCCGAGGCGCTCTCCCCCGGGCACGAACGGCAGCCGGTCGAGCAGGAATTGACGCAGGACGAGGATGCCGTGCGCCTGGCAGCCGCGGATCCCGCGGCGGCGGTGGCCGCGCGCCTCGCGACCGCCGCCGGCCGCGGCAAGGACGGGCTCGCGATGGCCGTACGGGCCTGGGGGTACGGGGGTCCGGCCGCGCTGTCCGTCCTGGAGGAGGAATGGACACCTGAGGCGGACGCACTGGCACGCGCGCGTGCGGCGCTGGACGCGGCCTGGGACGACGACGAGCGGCCAAGGCTGCGCGCGGCCCGCAATCGCTGGACCGTGGTCGGGGGCGACGCCCAGCTGCGGCACGGGACCGACGGCCGCTGGTGGCCCTATCGCAAGGAGCGCGGCCGCTGGACACCGGTGGGCCCCGCGGCCCATGACCCCGCGACGGCACTGGCCGTGGTGACCGGCGGCGAATAGGGCAGGCGGGGCTGGTGGGGGCCTGGCCTTCGGCCCGCACCAGGCCGAAGGCGCCACCCGATCACTACCGCGGCCGCCCAGGAAGTGTCCACACCCCCGAAGTGTTCGCGCCCTGAAACACGCCTCCCGGCCGGAATACACCCGGCGGCCACCGGCGCATCCATGCCGCTCACACACGCGCCGGGAACACGGGCTCGTGCACTCCCCCCACCCAGCGATTGAGCGCGGGCATGACATCCGGGAGTGTGGATCACACCGGTTCAGGGGGACCGACCGCGACTGGACTCCCCCGTCCCGCAGGGCCGTCCCGGACTGACTCAGTGCGTCAGCGCGATCTATACGAAGGGGGACGAGGAGGGCCAGGTGCCCGACCAGCGCTGACCGGCCTGTGGGTGACGGCGGCGCCTCCTGCCCCTCGCGGGAGGCGCCGTCAGCATGCCCCCTCACGTTCACCTTGCTGCCTCCCTGTGTTCGCGGCGACGGCGAAGTCTGATCGCTGTCACCGAACACTTGCGCCCCACAGGAGGCACTCATGTCCCCGTACGCCGCCCGTAAGCGTCGCGTCCGCCGTTCCGTCGCCGCGGGTGTGCCGTTGGCGGTGCTCGCCGCGATCGCGGTGACGGGTACCGCCACCGGCGCCCAGACCGGCGGCGGTGAGAAGGCGCCTCGGATCACTTCGACGGCGACGCTGGGCGACGTCTCTCTGGGTACGTTCAGCAACTCCCTGCTACCCGGGACGGTGAGCGATGACCGCGGTGCCGATCTCGGCGGCATCGGCAGCGACATCTATCCGGCGGGCCGCAAGGGCGAGTTCTGGACGGTCACGGATCGGGGGCCCAATGGCCAGATCAAGGTGGACGGCAAGAAGCGACGCACATTCCCCGTTCCCGGATTCGATCCGGCGATCGTGAAGGTCCGCGTCTCCGGCGACACCGTGAAGGTCATCGACGCGCTCCCGCTGACGACCTCTTCCGGGAAGCCCGTCACGGGACTGCCCAACCAGGAGGGGCGCGACGAGGCGCCGTACACATACGACGCGAAGACGGCACTGACGTACGACCCGAACGGCCTGGACACCGAGGGCATCGTGCGGGCGCACGACGGCAGCTTCTGGCTGGTCGACGAGTACGGGCCCTCGCTCGTCCACGTCTCCGCCCACGGCAAGGTGCTCAAGCGCTACGTTCCCCGAGGCCTGAAGCTGTCGGGCGCGGACTACCCGGTCGTCGAGGCGCTGCCGGGCGTGCTGCTGCACCGCAAGGGCAATCGTGGCTTCGAAGGGCTCGCCCAACTCCCGGGCGGGGACCTGGTGATGGCGGTTCAGAGCCCGCTGTCCGTCCCGGACGAGGACGCGGGTGACGCATCGCGGACGACGCGGCTGCTGCGCTTCTCGCCCAAGAAGCAGGCTGTCACCGCCGAGTACGCGTACCGCTTCGACGCGGTAGGAGTCGTCGACCCGGGCGAGGACGACACCTCCGAGCTGAAGATCTCCTCCGTAGTGGCCGTCGGTCGTGACCGCCTCCTCGTGGAGGAGCGCACCGACAGGGCCGCGCGGCTGCAGACGGTGAAGTTGGACCGCAGCGCCGACATCCTCGGCGAGCGGTGGGACGACGCCGCCACGAAGCCCTCCTTGGAGCAGCTCGACGATCCGGCGACCTCGGGAGCGCCTGTCCTGAAGAAGCGTCTCCTGGTCGACCTGGGCGGCATCGACGGCGTACCCGACAAGATCGAAGGTGTGGCCCGCGTGAACAGTCACACCCTTGCGCTGATCAACGACAACGACTTCGGGATGACGGACGGGGCGGAAGCGTTCGACAAGGACGGCCGTCTCGTGGACAGCGATGTGGAGACCACAGTCACGTATGTGCGGCTGCCGAAGGGCATCTGACCCCGCATCCGAGGCGTCCGTCAGGACAGCGGCTCGATAAAAGCTCGATAAAAGAGCGGGGCACTACATTGTTCGCGCGCTACGGGATCAGGGAGTCCAGGTCGCTCGGCAGACCGCTGGGGAGGTCCGAGGGCAGGTCGCTCGGCAGGTTCGACGGCACCTCTGTCGGCAGCTCGGAGGGGATCTCCGACGGGATGCTCAGTGACGGGGTGGGCTTGCCGTCCGAGCTCTCGCTGCTCTCGGAGGGGCCCTTCTTGCCGCTGGAGCCGTCACCGCTGGTGGCCACAAGGAACACCACGACGACGACTCCGACCGCGACGATCACGGCAAGCAGGATGAACAGCCCGCTCCTTCGCCCGGAGGGGCCTCCTGGCGGCTTCTGAGGCGGCCACCCGCCTCCACCCCCGGGCGGCACACCGCCGCCTCCTGCGGGAGGCCATCCCCCGCCGCCCGGGGGCGGCCCGTCACCTGGAGGCGGTCCGTACCCTCCGCCGGGCGGCCCGAAGCCACCGTCGCCCGGAGGGGGCGTGTCACCCGGCGGAGGGGGAGGCTGCGGCGGTACGGGCGGCATGGCCATACCGTCAAGAGTCGCCCCGAAAGGGTCACGATGCGACCCCTGTACGGAAGTTGATTGCTCCGAAGTCGGAGCCTCCGGTCAGCCCCGCGCCCCGAGGAGATGGTCCATGGCCAGTTGGTCGAGGTGCTCGAAAGCCATGCCACGGTCCGCGGCGGCCGTCACGTCGAAGTCCTCGAAGGCGCTACGGTCGGCGAGCAGACCGGAGAGGCCGTCCTCGGCGGTCGGCAGGGACAGCTCGTCCAGGCGGGACGCCCGCAGGGCCTCCTGGACCTCCGGGTCGGCGCGGAACGCGGCCGCACGCTCCCGGAGGATCAGGTAGTTGCGCATGCAGCCGGACGCCGACGCCCACACGCCCGCGTAATCCTCCGTACGCGGCGGCTTGAAGTCGAAGTGCCGCGGCCCCTCGTAACCGCCCCTCTCCAGGAGGTCGACCAGCCAGAAGGCGCTTCGCAGATCGCCTGCCCCGAAGCGCAGGTCCTGGTCGTACTTGATGCCGGTCTGGCCGTTGAGGTCGATGTGGAAGAGCTTGCCCGCCCACAGGGCCTGGGCGATGGAGTGCGGGAAGTTGAGGCCGGCCATCTGCTCGTGGCCGACTTCGGGGTTGACGCCGAACAGCTCGGAACGCTCCAAGCGCTCGATGAAGGCAAGGGCGTGCCCGACGGTGGGCAGCAGGATGTCGCCGCGCGGCTCGTTGGGCTTGGGCTCGATCGCGAAGCGCAGGTCGTACCCCTGCTCCGTGACGTAGTCGCCGAGCAGGTCGAACGCCTCCTTCATGCGGTCGAGAGCGACGCGCACGTCCTTCGCCGCACCGGACTCCGCGCCTTCCCTGCCGCCCCACGCGACGTAGGTACGGGCACCCAGTTCCACCGCGAGGTCGATGTTGCGGATCGTCTTGCGCAGCGCGTAGCGGCGCACGTCCCGGTCGTTGGCGGTGAACCCCCCGTCCTTGAAAACAGGGTGGGTGAAGAGATTCGTGGTCGCCATCGGCACGACGAGGCCCGTCACGTCGAGCGCCTGCCGGAAGCGCTTGACGTGCGACTCGCGCTCGGTGTCCGTGGCGCCGAAGGGGATCAGGTCGTCGTCGTGGAAGGTCACTCCGTAGGCACCCAGTTCAGCCAGGTGACGCACGGAGTCGGCCGGGTCGATGGCCGCCCTGGTCGCGTCGCCGAACGGGTCCCTTCCCTGCCAGCCGACGGTCCACAGGCCGAAGGTGAACTTGTCCTCAGGAGTGGGCTGGTACGTCATGTGCGGCTCCCTGGATGGCTGGTGCACGTCTGCGCGGCCGACCCGGGCACGACTGCGTGCCCGTTCATGTACGGCTGCCCCGACTATTTCGTCATGGCGCTTAACAAATTAGTATCCGAAGGCATCCCTGGGAAGGTCGGACGGAAAGAAGTCCGGGCGTGCCCGGAAAGAGCCGCGGGAACGGAGACCTCCGATGTCATCAGCGCCAGCAGCCGACGGACCCCTCGTCGTCGGCGTGGACAGCTCCACGCAGTCCACCAAGGTCCTGGTCGTCGACGCCGCCACGGGCAGGGTGGTGGCAAGCGGTCAGGCGCCGCACAGCGTCAGCTCGGGCACCGCCCGCGAGAGCGACCCCGAAGAGTGGTGGAACGCCCTGCGTTCGGCGCTCGACCAGTGCGGCGACGCTGCGCGCGAGGCCGCCGCGGTGTCTGTCGGCGGCCAGCAGCACGGGCTCGTCACGCTGGACGCGCAGTCCAGGCCGGTGCGGCCCGCGCTGCTGTGGAACGACGTGCGCTCGGCGGAGCAGGCCCGCTCGTTGGTGGACCGTCTGGGTGGCCCGAAGGCGTGGGCGGAGCGCGTGGGCAGCGTGCCGGGGCCCTCCTTCACGGTGACCAAGTGGGCCTGGCTGAGCGAGCACGAGCCCGCGGCGGCCCGTGCCACCGCGGCCGTGCGACTCCCCCACGACTACCTCACCGAACGCCTCACGGGATGCGGCACGACCGACCGGGGCGATGCCTCCGGCACGGGGTGGTGGGCGTCAGGGACGGAGGCGTACGACGAGGAGATCCTGGGACTGGTAGGCCTGGACCCCGAACTCCTGCCGCGCGTGGTCCGCCCAGGCGAGGTCGCCGGCACCGTGCGCGGAAGCGGCGAGCTGCCCTTCTCCAAGGGCACGCTGGTCGCCCCCGGCACCGGCGACAACGCGGCGGCCGCCCTCGGACTCGGCCTGCTCCCCGGCACCCCGGTGCTGAGCCTGGGAACGTCGGGCACCGTCTACGCGGTCTCCGGTAGGCGCCCAGCGGACCCGACAGGGACGGTGGCCGGGTTCGCCGATGCGCGCGGCGACTGGCTGCCGCTGGCCTGCACTCTCAACTGCACCCAGGCCGTGGATCGGGTGGCCGCGCTCCTCAGCCTCGACCGTGAGGCGGTGGAGGCGGGCGGCACCGTCACCCTGCTGCCCTATCTGGACGGCGAGCGCACCCCTGACCTTCCGCACGCCTCGGGACTGCTGCACGGGCTGCAGCACGACACGACTCCGGGCCAGCTGCTGCAGGCGGCCTACGACGGAGCCGTGCACTCGCTGCTCGGCGCCCTTGACCTCGTCCTTGACGCGGACGCGGACCGTTCGGCTCCGCTCCTGCTCATCGGCGGCGGGGCACGGGGCACGGCCTGGCAGGACACCGTGCGGCGGCTGTCCGGACGGGCCGTTCAGGTGCCCGAAGCCAAGGAACTGGTCGCGCTCGGCGCCGCCGCGCAAGCCGCGGGCCTCCTCTCGGGCGAGGATCCGGCGGCTGTCGCGCGCCGCTGGGGTACGGCCGAGGGGCCTGTACTGCCCCCTGTGGAGCGGGACGAATCGGCGCTCGCCCGGATCTCCGGGGTAGTCTCCGACGCGGCGCCACTGCTCGGCGCCACGGGCCGCGAGGACGCGCGGCCATGAGGACGGAAGAACGGGGACTGACGGGGGCATGACCGCACCACCGCACGACGGGCGCCGGGGCACGTCCGGAGCCCCGCTGCCCGACACCCAGCAGGGGATGCGCCGCCGTAACCTGTCGCGCGTCATGCACGCCGTCGCGGCGCACGGGCCGTTGTCCCGTGCCGCCGTGGCCCCCCGGATCGGTCTGACGCGGGCCGCCGTCTCCACCCTGGTGGACGAGTTGATCCGCTCCGGGCTCCTGGACGAGCTCGGCCCCGAGCGCCCCGGCAAGGTGGGGCGTCCCGGCTCCGCACTCGCGGTCAGCGGAAGCGGACCGGCCGGGATCGGTGCCGAGGTGGGCGTCGACCATCTCTCGGTGTGTGCGGTCGACCTGCGCGGAGAGGTACGCGCGCGTGCCGTGCGACAGGGCGACAACCGGGGTCGCGACCCCGAACCCGTCTTCGCCGAACTCATCGCCCTTGTGCGGCAGGTGAGCAGCGAGGCCCAGCTGGCAGGACTGCGTCCGGCGGGACTGGCCGTCGCCGTCCCCGGCCTCGTCGCCCGTGGCACAGGGGTGGTTGTCCGCGCCCCCAACCTCGACTGGCACGACGTCGACCTCGGCGCACTGCTGCCGGGCAGGCTGCCGCTGACGGTGGACAACGAGGCCAACTTCGGCGCACTGGCCGAGCTGTGGCTCGGCGACGGGGTGCCGCAGGACTTCCTCCACGTCTCGGCGGAGATCGGCATCGGCGCCGCCCTGGTCGTCGACGGGCACCTGCTGCGCGGGACGCGCGGCTTTGCGGGTGAGTTGGGGCATGTGCCGGTGTGGCCGGACGGCCCGGCATGTCCGTGCGGCGGCCGTGGCTGCCTGGAGCAGTACGCGGGCGAGGAGGCGGTGTTGCGCGCGGCGGGCCTTGATCCGGGTGCGGATCGCGTCGGGCTCCTTGCGGAGCGCGCCGCGCAGGGCGACGAGGACGTACGAAGAGCGCTGCACGGTGCCGGGACCGCACTGGGTATCGCTCTCACCGGCGCGGTGAATCTGCTGGATCCGCGCTCAGTGGTACTCGGCGGGGCCCTGTCACGGCTGGCGCCGTGGCTGCTGTCGTCGCTCGAGAGCGAGTTGGGCCGCCGCACGGCGGGCACGACGTGCGATGTTGCTGTCTCCGGGCTGGGATCCGATGGCCCCCTGCTGGGCGCCGCACACTCGGTCGTACGGGCGGTGCTGGATGATCCTGCGGGTGCGGTGGCGTAGCGTCGACGGCTCCCCGGGGACACTACGTAGCTATTCGGCTGTCTCCTTGTGGCCCGCCCCTTGAGGTCCGCTTCCGCTTCCCCTCACACTCCGGCATCCGATCGCGGCTCTGAAACTCGCGGATGCATGCACAGCAGATGCCGCACTCCGTCCCCGTCGGGGACGGGGCTTGAGTCTCCAGTAGGGGGAGACGTGAAGGTGGGGGCATGAACGGCGACACGCTCTATTCGATCGGTGATCTGGCGCGGCGGACCGGACTGACGGTCAAAACCGTCCGGTTCTACTCCGACGCGGGGATCGTGCCGCCCGCCGACCGCAGCCCGGCCGGCTACCGCCTGTACGGCACCGATGCCGTCGCCCGCCTCGATCTCGTACGCACCCTGCGCGACCTGGGTCTTGACCTTCCCACCATCCGGAAGGTCGTGGACCGGGAGGTCTCGCTGCCCGAGGTCGCTGCGGCGCACGCGGACGCGCTGGAGGTGCAGATCCGTGTGCTGCGCCTGCGGCGCGCGGTTCTGACGGCGGTGGCCAAGCGCGGGTCCACCCCCGAGGAATTGGATCTCATGCACAAGCTGGCCAAGCTCTCAGATGACGAACGCCAACATCTGATCGACGACTTCCTGGGCACTGTCTTCGACGGCCTGTACGACCACCCTTCCTTCGCGGCGGTCACCCGCTCCCTCACTCCCGAACTGCCCGACAACCCCGAGGCGGAACAGGTCGAGGCGTGGGTGGAGCTGGCCGAGTTGTTCCAGGACCCAGGGTTCCGCTCCACCATGCAGGGTATGGCCAGAGACCTGGCGGCCGATCGCGCTCCGGACGACAGCACCGGCCTGCCCCGCATTCTCGCCGAGGCGGTCCGGGCACAGGTCACGCCGGCCCTCGCGGCAGGCACGGATCCGGCGTCTCCCGAAGCTGAGCCCGTCGTCACCGCGCTCGCGGGGCATTACGCGCACATTCTCGGCCTCCCCGACGGCACCGCCCTCCGCCGACGCCTGGTGACCCGCCTGGAGACCATGGACGACCCCCGCAGGGATCGCTACCTGTCACTGCTTGCGGTGACCAACGGGTGGCCCGCGCCGGAGAGTCTGGCGCCGGTGCTCGACTGGGCCGTCCGGGCCCTGCGTGCCCGAGTGCCTCAGTAGTGCGCCGACAGAGCTCGATCTTCGCCGACCCCGCCGAGCCGACCGACACCGCCGAGCCGACCGATGCCGCGTCACGACGCTTCCTCTCCAGCTACCGGGACCTGATGGACGTACCAGGCTTCTGGCGCCTCGCCGCGATCGGCATGGCGTCGAAGCTGCCGCCCGGCATGGTCGGCCTGAGTCTGCTGCTCCTGGTCGGCCAGGACCACGCGTACGGGACCGCGGGCCTTGCGGTGAGCGCCTTGGCGGTGGGCCAAGGTGTCACCGCTCCCCTGCGCGGACGACTCATCGACCGCCACGCTCCCCGTCCGGTCCTGCTGGGCTGTCTCGCCGCGTATCTGACGACCACCCTTGTGCTGGTCCTGGCGGTCCGCGGCGGCGGGTCCGTCCCCTTCGTCCTTGCGCTCGCCGCGGCCATGGGCGCGAGCGCCCCGCCGGTCGCCGTCATGATGCGGTCGGTGTGGCACCGCTCCACGGACACCGGGACGCTGGCCACCGCGATGGCTCTCGACTCGTCGATGATGGGCACCGCGCTGATCACCGGCCCTGTCATCGCCGGCTGGCTGAGCCTTTCCGTCTCGCCGGTCGTGCCTTTCGCAGTCGTCGCGGTGCTGACGGCCGCCGCGGTCGGACTGCTGGTCAACTCGCCGGGCCCGCTGCCGTGTACGGCTCGGAACGGGCACTGGCTCGGCCCCCTGGCCTCCGCTCCCCTGCGGCGCCTGCTGGCCGCAGACGCCCTCTTCGTCATGGCGGTGACCGCGGTGGATGTGGTGCTGCCGATCCACGCACGCGCGTGCCACGCGGCCGGGTTCACCGGCTTGTACCTGGGGGCCCTGTCCGTCGGCAGTGTTCTGGGCAGCCTCGCCCTGGGCACCGTACCGAAGCTGCTGTCGCGCGGCCCGAAGGTCTCCGTACTGCTCTGCGTGTTCGCGACAGGAACCGGTGCACTGACCGCGGCCACAGG
Organism: Streptomyces sp. NPDC056486; assembly: GCF_042795295.1. Classification (NCBI taxonomy): domain Bacteria; kingdom Bacillati; phylum Actinomycetota; class Actinomycetes; order Kitasatosporales; family Streptomycetaceae; genus Streptomyces; species Streptomyces sp. NPDC056486. The sequence continues at coordinate 209,353 of NZ_JBHTSF010000001.1, read as the reverse complement.
GATGTCGCCTCTGGCGGTGCTCGTGGTCTGCCCGCTGGCCGGCCTTGTGATCGGCTGCACCTTCGCGACGCTGCGCACGACCGGCGGCGACCTCGCCCCTGAAGGGCGCGTCACCGAGACGATGTCCTGGCTGAGCAGCCTCGACATGGTCGGCGGTGCGGTGGGCGCGGCGGTGTTCGCACATATTGCGGCGGCCGAGGGAAGCAGGACGGCACTGCTGCTGGTACCGGCGGTCGCTCTGCTGGCCGCGGCAATCGGCTGGAACACACGGACGCGGCAGCCGTGACGGGTCTGCGGACCAAAATCGGTAGCGGCCCGCATCGCGGCACTATGTCGTTCCGATGAACCGAGCGTCGCCCTCGTGTCGCGTGGGCAGAATCGCGAGACTGGACGGAGCCGACGGCAGAGAGGGAGAAGGGACAGCGATGGAAATGGACCGGCATGCCCACGTCCTGAGTGGCACCAGCGACGAAGCCGCGCACCACTACGAGCGGGCGCTCGACGCGCTGTTGTTCTTCCGTGGGGAAGTCGCCGACGAGGCGCAGGCGATGGCGGCGGCGTCCCCGGATTCCGCCATGGCGCACGTCTTCGGCGCCTATCTCGGGCTTCTCGGCACCGAGGAGAAGGATGCCGCCGAGGCCCGGCGGTCCTTCACCGCTTTCCGGGGCGCGGTCGATCTTGCCGGGCTCTCGCCTCGCGAGAAGATGCACACTGCGGCTGCCGAGGCATGGCTGGAGGGGGACATGCTTCGGGCCGGCGAGATCCTCGGCGAGATCAGCACCGAGTTCCCCCGAGACGCCCTCGCCCTGGCCGTCGGTCACCAGATCGACTTCTTCACGGGCGACGCCCAGCGGCTGCGCGACCGGATCGGTGGCGCGCTCTGCGCGTGGGACGGCGACGACCCGCATTTCGGCCCGCTGCTGGGGATGTACGCCTTCGGGCTCGAAGAGGCAGGGCACTACGGCCACGCAGAGGAGATCGGGCTGCAGGCGGTCGAACGTCATCCGCGGGACGTGTGGGGGATCCATGCGGTCGTCCACACGTACGAAATGCGGGGGATGTTCGGCGACGGGATCCGCTACCTGGACGCGCGGACCGAGGACTGGGCCGACGGCAACTACCTTTCCGTGCACAACGCGTGGCACTACGCCCTGTACGCGCTGGAGGCGGGGAGCATCGAACGGGTCCTCGGCGTCTACGACAGCACCCTCCACAACGAGGAGTCGCAGGCAGTCGCCATGGAACTCCTGGACGCCTCAGCCCTGTTGTGGCGGCTGCTACTCACCGACATCGACGCCGAGCCCCGGTGGGCGGCGCTCGCCCAGGCATGGGCAGGGCGCGGGGACGGCGCCCACTACGCCTTCAACGACGTCCATGCCGTGATGGCGTACGCGGGCGCCGGACGGCTCACCGATGCCGAACGGCTGGTGAAGGATCGCGAGCAATGGCTCACCCGGACCGACCCCGCCGTGTCGAACCACGCGATGACGCGCGAGATCGGGATCCCGGTGTGCCGCGCCCTCATCGCCTACCGGCAGCGGCAGTACGCCCGGGTGATCGAGCTGCTCGCCCCGATCCGGTACCACCTCAACTCCTTCGGCGGCAGCCACGCACAGCGCGACGCCATCCAGCGCACGCTGGTAGAGGCAGCCATCCGCTCCGGCCGGCACGACCTCGCCCGCACCTTGCTCAGCGAACGCATCAACCTGCGTCCCATCTGCCCCTACAACTGGCGGGCCCGAGCCCGGCTGGCCGATCGGCTCGGAGAGACGTCGCAGGCGGCGACGGCCCGCGCCCGCGCCGCGGAACAGGCCGCTGTGGGTGCGGCTGCGTTGGGCTGAGTACGGCTCGTTCGTCTCGCCTGGGTCCAGCCCCGAGCCTCCCGGGCTCCGGGGGGCTGGATTCCGGGGGTCAGGTTCCGGGGGCTCTGCTCCCCCACAAGGGTGGCCGCGTTATCCACAATCACGGTGCCGTACACAGATTCTGATCGCGCTCTTCCGCCTCAACCAGCCAGCGCCGTAACGTAATTCACGCGAGACGCTCCTCCGATCCACGTGAACACGACCCCCTCGACGTCGTGACACCCACGGCGCTCCTACCGCGCCATCCCGGCCGAATACGTCAACCTCGACGACCTCGACGACCACACCAACGCGACCACACCCGATTCCCCCCAGACTGCCCAACTCGACCTCGTGCAATGGCTGGTCCGTGACCACGGCTTCAGCGAGCTCGACGCCTATCGGTTCGCGACGCAGGCCATCGAGTCGCCGCTCGCCAATGTCTGCGACACCAACTACACATGCGTGGCCAAGCTCCGCAAAGAGTGGATGCACGCGCGCGAAACTCACCGAGGACTGCACGCGCGGCCACGAGAGACGGCCACGCTGCTGCCCCCATAGATGAAGTCCAGCTGTCCCCCCACCGAAAGGCAGGCCGGCCATGGATCGAGCGAGACGATTTCCCAGCAGGCGCAGGCTGTTGCAAGGAGCGGCTCTGGCCGCCGTCCCTGCCGCGCTCCTCCCCGCCACCCGCGCCACGGCCCGACCTCAGGCAGTCGACTATCCGCTCGCCCAGTGGGTTCCGGCAAGCACCTCCAACTACACGACCGCCAACCGCCCCAGCACCTATCCAGTCGACTACGTGATCGTCCACGTCACCCAGGAGACCTACGCCGACACGCTCGCCATCTTCCAGAACTCGGCGAAGAAGGTGTCGTCCCACTACGTGGTGCGCTCCGAGGACGGTCACATCGCCCAGTGCGTCCGCGAACGCAACGTCGGCTGGCACGCGGGCAACTGGAACTACAACACCCGCAGCATCGGCATCGAGCACGAAGGATGGGTGGATCAGCCCGAGTACTTCACCGACGCGATGTACGAGCAGTCTGCGCTGCTGACCTCGGCAATCTGCGATGCGTACGACATCCCCAAGGACCGCAAGCACATCATCGGGCACGTCGAAGTGCCCGGAACCGACCACACCGATCCAGGGCCGCACTGGGACTGGACGCGCTACATCCGACTGGTCAACTCTGCCTGACGCCGTCCGGCTCACGCCGAGGCGCTTGTCGGGGTGCTTGTCGGGGCACGCTCACGGGGGCGACGATAGCAGCACCGCATCGCTGTCCCGGGAGGCCGAATTGACCGAACCATGGGTGGCCCTGGAGGCAGGTGCCGATCCTGCCGAGCGGATGCGGATACTGCGGCGCGCCCACGAGAGGTTCACCGAGGCAGGGACGGTAGCGCGGCCGGTGCGTTCCGTGGTGGCCGACTCGTGGCGGCGTTCGGCCAGGGCCAGGGTCAGCCCGGAGGACACCGGCGCGGCGGTGGAGCTCACCGACGGTGACCTCGGCTCGTATCGGGCCGAGCATCCACTGGCCGGGGTGATGCCGCTGTTCCGTGAGTTGATGGGCACGTTCGCGATGGACGGTGAGCACCTCCTCGCGGTGTGCGACGCGCACGGCAGGCTGCTCTGGGTCGAGGGCCACTCCGCGACCCGGCAGAAGGCGGGGCGGATGAACTTCGTGCCCGGCGCGCGGTGGGCGGAGACAGCGATGGGGACAAATGCTCCCGGTACGGCGGTGGCGGTGGATCGGCCTGTGCAGGTCTTCGCCGCCGAGCACTTCATCCGGCGCGTCCAGCCGTGGACGTGCGCGGCGGCTCCGGTGCACGATCCGCGGACCGGACACCTGCTCGGAGCGGTGGATATCACCGGGGGCGACCGTCTCGCTCATCCGCACAGCCTGGCCTTCGTGCAGGCGGTCGCTCGGGCGGCGGAGTCCCAACTGGCTCTGCTGACACCGCCGGTGAAGACCAGGGACACCGTGGGACTCACCGCACTCGGCCGTGATGAGGCACTGCTACTGAATGGCGGCAACAAGATGCGGCTGAGCCGTAGGCACAGCGAGATCCTTCTCCTGCTCGCCCGGCACCCGGAGGGACTGACCGGCGACGAGCTGCTGTGCGCGCTGTACGAGGACGAGTCGGTGACGCCCGTGACACTGCGGGCCGAACTGGCCCGGCTTCGGCGGCTCCTTGGGCCGGAGCTGCTGAGGTCACGCCCGTACCGGCTCGCGGTGCCCGTCGAGTCGGATGTCGACGCCGTCGAGCGACAGCTCGGTTCGGGGGCGGTCACCGCGGCCGCCACCGCGTACGCGGGTCCGCTTCTGCCCTCTTCGCAGGCACCTGCCGTGGCGCGGCTGCGGCGCAGGGTCGCCGATCAGCTGCGGGCCGCGCTCATCGCACGCCGCGACCCCGACCTCCTGACCGACTGGGTGCACACCCCGTGGGGCGAGGACGACCTAACGGTGTGGCGCACCCTTGCGCAGGTACGGGCGACCCCGCCGGTACTGGCCCGCCTCCGCGAGCTGGACGCGGAGTTGACTGACGCGGGGTAGCAGACCTGAACCCGCCGGTCGACTTCCGCAACGTACCTGCAACGTCCGCGCTCCTACTCTCCGGGCGAGAGCTGCCCAACGGCGGGCAGCCTTCCCCGGGAGGCCAGCAAGATGACCCGTTACGCAGCGCCCGGCACCGACGGCGCAGTTGTCTCCTACCAGGCCCGCTATGACCACTTCATCGGCGGCGAGTACGTTCCGCCCGCCCGCGGCCAGTACTTCGAGAACCCGAGCCCGGTCAACGGGCAGCCCTTCACCGAGATCGCCCGGGGTACAGCCGAGGACGTGGAGCGCGCCCTGGACGCGGCGCACGCCGCCGCACCCGTCTGGGGCCGCACCTCCCCGACCGAGCGTGCGGACGTCCTGCGGAAGATCGCCGACCGCATGGAGGCGAACCTCGAACAGCTCGCGGTGGCCGAGAGCTGGGAGAACGGCAAGCCGGTCCGCGAGACACTGGCCGCCGACATCCCGCTCGCCATCGACCATTTCCGCTACTTCGCGGGGGTCCTACGCGCGCAGGAGGGGTCGCTGAGCGAGGTGGACGAAGACACCATCGCGTACCACTTCCACGAGCCGCTCGGCGTCGTCGCGCAGATCATCCCGTGGAACTTCCCCATCCTGATGGCGACATGGAAGCTCGCACCCGCTCTCGCGGCGGGCAACGCGGTCGTCCTCAAGCCCGCCGAGCAGACCCCCGCCTCCATCCACTACTGGATGAGCCTGGTGGCCGACCTGCTGCCGCCGGGTGTCGTCAACATCCTCAACGGCTTCGGCGTCGAGGCGGGCAAGCCCCTGGCCTCCAGCCCGCGCGTCGCGAAGGTCGCCTTCACCGGTGAGACCACGACGGGGCGGCTGATCATGCAGTACGCCTCGGAGAACATCAAGCCGGTGACGCTGGAGCTGGGCGGAAAGTCGCCGAACATCTTCTTCGACGACGTGTGGGCCGCCAACGACGACTTCCGCGACAAGGCACTCGAGGGCTTCACCATGTTCGCCCTCAACAACGGCGAGGTCTGTACCTGCCCGTCGCGCGCCCTGGTCCAACGAGGTCACTACAGCGAGTTCATGGAGGCGGCGGTCGCCCGCACGGAGCAGATCGTGCCGGGCCACCCGCTGGACACCGACACGATGATCGGCGCCCAGGCCTCCAACGACCAGCTGGAGAAGATCCTCTCCTATCTGGACATCGGCCAGCAGGAGGGCGCCAAGGTCCTGACGGGCGGCCACCGCATCACGTACGACGGGGAGTTGGCCGGCGGCTACTACGTACAGCCAACGATCTTCGAGGGCGACAACCGCATGCGGATCTTCCAGGAGGAGATCTTCGGCCCGGTGGTATCGGTCGCGTCGTTCAGCGACTTCGACGACGCCATCAAGACGGCCAACGACACGCTGTACGGCCTGGGCGCCGGAGTGTGGACACGCGACATGAACACCGCCTACCGAGCGGGCCGCGCGATCCAGGCGGGCCGGGTCTGGACGAACTGCTACCACGCGTATCCCGCGCACGCGGCATTCGGCGGCTACAAGCAGTCCGGGATCGGGCGCGAGACGCACAAGATGATGCTGGAGCACTATCAGCAGACGAAGAACCTCCTGGTGTCGTACTCCCCGAAGAAGCTCGGCTTCTTCTAAGCGCTGCCTCTATCTTGCAGCCGGAGGGCTATTGCCACCGCCAGACTCTCGATGCGATCCGGTGTCTCGTCAACGAAAAGATCAAGTGGCGGGCGACGCCTGCGGACTTCCCCTACTGGGGCCGTGTCTATACCTACCGCCGCTGGCGGGACAAGGCTTTGGCGAAAGAGCTGCACCGCCGGCTGCGCAGGCAGGTACGCGAGGAAGCTGGGCAGGATAGGACGTCACCGCGTTCCGTACGGCCATCGCGCGGCACGGCAAGAACCAGTGGGCAACGCCTCCGAAGGGCATCACGCTGCCCGCAAGCTAGACCCGCACCACCCCAGCCTCATCACGGCCGAGACCTGAACCGAAGGGTTCTGGACGGCGCTGGGCAGTTGGGGCCAGCGGGTGGTGGCGAAGCCGGCCGGGTTGGTGAGGTCGGGCAGCAGCAGGAGGGCCCCGGTGCGGGCAGCGTCCCGGCTGGGCCCCTGCCCCTGGGTGAGCTGCCGGTCCTCCAGCTGCCCGGCGAGCGGGCCGAAGGACTGCACCAGTTCCGGCGCCCGGTCCTGGGCCGTCAGCAGCAGCGCCAAGCCGTCCAGGCCCAGCTCCCGCGCGCAGGCGGCCAGCGGCAGCGCGGCCAGTTCCGGCCCCGACTGGGTATGCAGGCCGCGCAGGTACGCGGTCATCGCCCGATTCGACACCCCTCGTCACCTCACTCTCGTACAGCCGCCGACGGGACGGTGTTGCTCAGCCGTCGGGGGGCAGCAGCGTCGGACCGATGGTGTCCGCCAAGACCTGGCTGGCCAGTTTGGTGAGCTTCATCTGATGGGTACGGGCGTAGGCGCGCAGGGCGGTGAACGCCTCGTCGACGCCCTGCCCGCGGTGGTGCGCGAGGTAGCCCTTGGCCTGCTCGATGAGGACACGGCTGTCCAGGGCATGTTGAAGTTGCGCCGTTACGGACATCTGGTCGCTCACCGCCCGCTGGTACAGGATCCCGATGGTGGCGGTGTCCGCCAGCGCCTGCCCCAGCCGCAGCTCGGACGCCGACAGCGCACCGGGCCGGTCCCGGAACAGGTTCAATGCGCCGATGGCCTGATCGTGCAGCCGCAGCGGGGCCGCCACCACCGAGGTGAAACCCGCGTCGACGGCCCTGGGGGCGAACTGGGGCCACCGGGCGGCTGCCGCCTCGGTGTCCAGCGGCACATCGGGCACCTGCGTGCCACTGCGGAAGCAGTCGCGGCACGGGCCCTCGTCCCATTCGCTGCTGAGCCGCTCCAGCTTGCGGGTGCGTTCATCGGAGGCGGCGATGTCCACGGCCTGGCCCTTCGGGGTGGCGATCAGCACGCCGGCTGCCGCCACCTCCAGCAGGTCCACACAGTGATCCACCAGCATGTGCAGGAAGCTGATGACGTCGTAGTCCCGCACCAGGGTGTCGGCGAGTTCGACGAGCGCGGCCGCCAGCCGTTCCTCCCTCGGCAACTCAGGCATGGGACCCCACCCCCACAGCCGGGCCCGGGAAGGCGTCGCTGCCGGCGGTCGCCAGCCACTGTCCACGCGGCGCGAGCTCGATGGCCGTGGACGTGGCCGGACCCGCGAGCGTCGAGACCCGGCGGGTCGCCGAGGTCAGCACCTTCTGCAGGGCCGGGGTGACCAGCAGCCGGGCTTCGCCTCCTTCCCCGTCGTTGTGGACGTCGCCGGAGACGGGTGGATGGACCATCGTCATCGAGCTCTCCACCGAGAGGAAGTTGCAGACCAGGTGAAGGGGCGTCGCTGTCGTCCTTGTCCGGACAAGGACCACCACCTTGGCCGAAGGCTAAATCGTGGTTCCCCGTGGCACCGGCCGATCCACGTCCGTTACTAGCCAGAAAACGCGGTGAATCCTCCGTTTCGGGGGACCCGCGGTTACGGTCGGCCCGGCGGGTTAGTCGGCAAGAACGCATGCCGGCCCGCTCGCGGCGAAAGGGGCGGAGGCAAGACCATGGTGCAGGCGCCAACTTTCCGATCCTCATTCGAACAGCCTGTGCAGGTCCGCACCACCGATGTGGACGAGGCCAGGCTCGTCATCCAGCAGAACTTCTACAGCAACACCGTCCAACTGCTCCAGCCGTCGACTGCCTTCGCGGGCCGTTTCTCGGTCGCGAGACTGGGCGACATCACGGTCGGCAACCTGCGGTTCGGCACGGATGTGCGCATGGACTTCGGGGAGTTGGGGGCCTATCACGTTGACGTACCGTTGACTGGCACCCTCGCCTGGCATCAGGGCAGTCAGGAGCCGCTGCTGTCCACCAAGACCTGCGCCGCGGTCTTTCAGCCCTCGCGCAACACGGTCTTGGACCGGCTGAGCGGGGACTGCCGAGTCCTCGCGGTCAAGATCAAACGGACCGCCTTGGAAACACAGTTGGAACGGCTGCTGGACACCCCTGTCCCATCACCTTTGCAACTCGCCCCGGTCCTGGACACGTCCAGCGGCCCGGGACTCAGCTGGCTGCGGCTGCTGCGCACGCTCGCGGAGGACGCCCACACGCCCGAAGGGCTGATCCATCATGAGCTACTCTCCGACCTGCTGCACGAGTCCTTGCTCAACGGACTGTTGCTGTCGGCCGATCACCGCTACCGCGAGACCCTGACGCAGCGGATCCCCCACTGCCGCCCAGCCCTGGTCAAACGCGCCGTCGATGCCATGGAAGCGCATCCGGAGCAGCCCTTCACCGTGGCAGCCCTGGCGGAGATCGCGAATGTCAGCGTGCGACGGCTGCAGGAAGGCTTCCGGCATTACGTCGGCATGTCGCCCACGGCCTACCTGCGCCAGATCCGGCTTGCCCGTGCCCACGACGAGCTGCGCTGGAGCGACCTTGGTCAGGTCACCGTCACCGACGTCGCATACCGCTGGGGCTTCACCCACCTGAGCCGCTTCTCAGCCGCCTACCGGCAACGTTATGGCGTGGCCCCGTCGGTCACTCTCCGCATGACTTAGCCGGTGTTCCGGCACTGCGGATTCGGTTACGGCTACGGCTCGCTGTGTCGCTTCGCCCTGGCCGCCCCCTTAATTCCTGCATACCTCTTGCCTCAACTCCGCAGTGAATTGCGGCAGAGCGACAACGACGACCCTAGATTTATCCAGTTTCGGCGGCCTAACGAGCTCGTGCACGGTTAGGGACTGGGCGTCGTGAAGGAGCAGATTGATGCTGCTCACTCTGCTGCGGCCGGGTCGGTGTCAACGCCCTGAACCAGGTTCGGGAGACCAGCGAGAGTCAGTGCGGGGTCGACACCGTACAACGCGTGCAGATGCTCCCTCAGTGCCGGCAGGAGAAGAGCTCCGGCCCCACACGCCGGATCCCGCACCAGTCCGGGCAGAACCTGCTTGCCCGGCGGCAGACCCAGCGAGGTACGTGCCAGCCCCCACAAGCGTGAAGCGAGCTCGGGAGGTGTGTAGTGACGGCCATGCCGTGCACGCGTCGCTGACGAAAGCGCCTCAACGCGTGGCCTCACGCTGGGAGAAGGACCGGATCGCCGTGCAGACACGGCCCGGCCAGCGCATCGTCATCCTAGAAAGCTCGGAATCCGGCGACGGCTCGTAGAGAACCACCGGGAAGAAGAGCCCTCAAAGGGGCCCTCGCAGCACACGCCGTCCTAATAACCGTCTGCCCATAGTCCTCGGAATCGCCGCGAACCCGGCGGGCAATGTGAGTCCGTCTGGGCACCGAAGCCAGCCGCACCGCCGCAGACCAGTAGTGCATATCTAGAGCCTGCCTTCCTGCCGTCACCGAAGCCCCTACGGACCTCGCCCCTACTGGGCCTCGAATCGGTTCATAACCGGCACGACTCCACCAAGAGACAGTTAACGAAGGAGCACCGACAGACCTCAACCGGCGCACCGTCACCTGCACGAACGTGCACTGAAACTCCATCAGAACGAGCGTCAAATCGCCTTCGAGAGCATTCGACGTTAAAAATCCGCCCGTAACGCCCACAGCGCGCATCATGCACACTCGGCGAAACCGCAGGTCAGCGACCCTTTTCGGCAGGTTCAAGGATCGCAACGCACTCCACGTGATGCGTCATCGGGAACGGGTTGAGACGCCTCCGCCCTGGAAGGCGACCCAAGCACGAACGCTAGGACTCAGCGAGCGCGTAGAGTCACCAGACAATCGGGCTGCGGACCCCCAAGGCGCACCACTGGCGAGCAAGCTCACTGGGGGGGAATCTGGGGAGAACTGAGCCGCGTGGGGAGCGCCTGGGGAGAATCAGCTGCACAAGGCTGAACGAGCGCGAAAGACTCAGAAAGAAGCGTCACCCCAGTTCAGGCCACCTCCGGAGCTCAAACGCCCTGGTCAGCGAGCCGAAGTAGACGACTTCACGACGAAGGTGTCCGGGTCTGCCTTCTCCAGCCACACTCTGCGCCTGGCCGTGGGTTCGGAAGTGGCCGCCGACACGGCACTGCTGATCACCGCTGCGGGCTGTCTGGCCGTGTGTGGTCCTCGCCGTATGGATCAGGCTGCGGGAGGGCATGGTGCGGGCCGTCGAGGAAATCGGGGGGATGACTCAGTTCCGCGGACGGTACGTCGCGGAGCCGTCGCCGGACCGGGCCGCGGCCCGGCGCCCTCAAGTTCCCCCTGCGGCCATCCCCCCTTCGTGCGGGGCCGGCACTTCCTCGAACGGACCCGGCGGCCGTGCGTTGACCGGACGGTTCCATCTGCCGGTAGCACACCAAATCGGTGCTGCCCTGGCGCACGATCTGCTGCGGCGTCTGCGCTTCTTGGTTGGTCAGCCTGCACGCGCGGACAGCCTCAGCCCCAGCACCTTCAGCGGTCAGAACGGACGTCACCGCACATCCAACCGCCCGCCGACCAACCCGGCGGACCAATGAGGTTCAGAGCACTGGCACCACGGACTACCCACCAAGGTCCGGACCAGGCGCGGACCAACTCGGCCTCGCAGTGGAGGGATCCACTCTTTGTCGCAGGTCAGAAGCGAAGTCAAGCGTGTACCACCAGCAGACGAAGAACCTGCTCGTGTCGTACTCGGCACAGAAGCTCGGCTTCTTCTAGGGGCACAAATGAAGGCGCCTGACCTGGCCTTTTACCCGTCAGGCGCCTTGCTTTCTGTTCGGTCGCTACCGAGGTCGGTTTGCGAGGTACCTCCCAGTACTTCCCACGGCTGCCCCAGTCCTGACCAGCTCTTCCGGACCAGTCGCGGACCAGAACCCCTACTCACCCCGCAGGCTCCCCGCTCTGGCTGACGCGATCCCACTCCTGCATCGATTGTTCGATGAGACGGTTCGCTTGTTCCTGCACGCCGTCCAGGAACTTCGCGTAGTAGCGAAAGAGGACTTCAATGCTCTGCCCAGCCCTACGGGCGCATTCACGCCGGAGTACAACCAGAACGAGATCCCTGCGTGGCGCAGATCGTAGGGCCGCTTCACCAGTCTCGAAGCCAGTTCTGTACGGGTCAGGACGTACTCCCGGGCCCGTGACCAGGTGAGCCCATAGGCCGTCGCGTCCACATAGTTGCCCACCTGGTTCCGGAAGAGCCGGCCGTCCGGCGTGGCACCAAATCGCTCGATGTGGGAACGCAGGACGCGGACGAATTGCGGCGGGATGGGCACAGGTCGGGTAGCGGTCGCCGCGCGCCGCTTCAGGGAGTGCACCTCGTACACGGCGCCATCGTCCGACCACCTCTTGCCAGCGGCCACGACGCCACCCGACAGGTTGAGCAGGCCCCACCCAGTCTCAGGCAGATGACACTGCTCAAGTCGCAGATGAATTGCCTCCCCCGGCCGCATGGGCGCGTAGTACATACAGTCGAAGAACGCCTCCAGATGAGGGCCGCGTCCGCGCTGTTGGGCAACGCCCGTGATGAGCCGGGCGACCTGTGCCGGGTTTGGGACCGCCGTCGGATCAACCTCCTCGTTGACCGCTGGAGGTTTCCACCGAATTCCATTCAAGGGGCTGTCTGTGAAGTACCCCTTTTCCACTGCCGTGTTGAGCACCTCGCTGAAGGCGGCTCGCTTGCGACGCGCGGTCTTGGCGGCAGCTGCATTGCCATCCACCTTCCGGCATATGGCGTCCAGCGCCCGTCGGAGCACATCTGCTTCCGAGCGCGCGCTCACTGGCAGGAAGTTCCGCTTTATCCAGTCCAGCGCCTTGCGCCACTCGTCCGGCGGTCCTTGAGCCCACGCTTTCTTGGCGGGCCGGATGGCCATCGGCTCCGATCCGTCGGGCGCGGTGTTCGGCATCTGGCAGGCGGCGGAGCACCTGGGCATGGCGGTACCGGTCGTACCGGGCGCGGTGGCGTGGAACGAGCTGGTGACGCGGGAGACCGCGAGCGTCACCAAGTTCTACCGCTCGGTCTTCGGCTACGCCGAAGAGGCCGTCGTCTCGGCCGACTTCGACTGTCTGACGCTGCTCCTCAAAGACCGTCCGGTGGCCTCCGTACACGGTGTCGGGCACGCGCTGCCGCCCGAGCGGGGATCGCGCTGGATGACGTACTTCGAGGTGGCGGACGTGGACGAGGCGGTGGAGCAGGTCGCCGACCTCGGCGGTCACGCCGTCCAGGCCGCCCGGGACGGCGCGCGGGGCCGGGGTGGAGACGGCGGCGAATCCCTAAGGGGCGCAGTTCGCGCTGGTGGCGTCGGCGCCCTCGTGACCACGCGGTCCGCCGTCACCGACCAGGCGACATCAGGTGCGGGGAAAGCTTCGGCCCCGCTCAGCCACTCACCACACCGAGCAGGACCCGGACCGTCTCCGCCATCGTCTCCCGGCCCTGGGCGACGTAGGGGCGGGGGTCGGTCAGGTCGGGGCGCTCCGCCAGCGCCTCGCGGACCGCGCCGGTGAACGCGACGTTGAGAGCGGTACCGATGTTGATCTTCACGATGCCCGCCTGAACAGCTTGTCGCAGATCGTCGTCGCCGACGCCCGACGAACCGTGCAGCACCAGAGGGACGGGCACGGCCTCCCGCAGGCGTTCGATGAGCGCGTGGTCCAGGGTCGCGGAGCGTTCGGTCATCGCGTGGCTGCTGCCGACGGCGACGGCCAGGGCGTCCACGCCGGTGTCCGCGACATAGCGCGCCGCCTCCTGCGGGTCGGTGCGCACCCCGGCCGCGTGGGCGCTCGCGGGAGCGTCGGGCTTGCCGCCCACATAGCCGAGTTCGGCCTCCAGCCACAGGCCCGCGCCGTGGGCCCACTGGGCCGCGGCGCGGGTGGCGGCGAGGTTCTCGGCGTACGGCTGCGCCCCGGCGTCGAACATCGCGGAGGAGAACCCCGCGTCGGCCGCCGTACGCAGCAGCCGCATGTCCGTCACGTGGTCCATGTGCAGTGCGACGTCGACGTCACAGGCCTTGCCGACCTCGGCCGCGGCCCGCGCGATCGGCTCGACCCGGCCGCCGTGGAACCGTACGGCGTTCTCACTGATCTGCAGGATCACCCCCGGGGCGCCCGCGGCGGCCGCGCCGGCCGTGATCGCCTCGGCGTGCTCCAGCGTGATCACGTTGAACGCCGCGACGGCCCGGCCTGCGGCGGCAGCCTTCGAGACGAGTTCGCGCGTGGGAACCAGGGGCATAAAGGTGTCCCCTCGCTTTCATGTCGGTTCGGTGCGTATTCATGTCGGTTCGGTGCGTACGGGCCGGTGTCGGCCCGTACCGCTACGTGGTTCGGCCGGTACGGATATGTGGGCGATCAGGAATTCTGCGGGGCCGGACTCACGGCCGCGCCGTCGTCCGCCGCGCCCGGGGCCACGGAGTTCTCGCCGCTCTTCTCGTCGCTGTAGACCATCAGGGTCGAGCCCGCGAGGGCCAGCACGATACCGAGGGCGCCCCACACGTTCGGGAGCGTCCGGTAGATCGCCAGGGACAGCACGATGGTCAGCACCGGGGCCAGCGCGTTGGTGATGGGGGCGACGACCGTGGCCTTGCCCCGGCTGAACGCCATGACCAGGAACAACGCGCCTACCGCGTTGAGGACCTGCGTCACCGCGGTGAGTGCCGGCGCCTGCCACGGAGCGTCGGACGGGAAATCGCCCATCATCACGAACGCCACCGGAACCAGCAGCAGTCCGCTGATGGTCATCCAGCCGAAGGTCGTCGCGTCGTTGACCCCGACCACCGCGGCCTTGCGCATGCAGAACGCCTGCACACCCCAGGCAACACAGATCAGGATGGCCATCAGCAACCACGGGCCGTGCGCGTTCGAGTCGTCCTTGCCGCTGGGAATGCTGAGCAGCACGATCGCCGCCAGCGCCGCGACGACACCCACTAGGGCGAGCCGGTTGATCCGCTCCCGCAGCAGCGCCATCGCCATGAGGACGGTGACCACCGGGGAGAGCGACACCAGAGGGAAGATCAGGTACGCCGGGCCGTTGGCGAGCGCGTGGAACAGCAGGAGTTGGCCGCCGGCGCCGGTCAGTCCCGCGATCAGTCCGTACACGGCGGCGATCGGCCGGCGGTCGAACCTGTTGCCGCGCATCGCGAAGTACGCGGGTATGAGCATCGTGAAGGCCCAGATGATGTAGATCATCTCGTTGGGGTAGCCGTACCTGCTGTTCGGCTCGCTGGAGAAGGCGCCCCACACACCCCAGAACAGGACCAGCAGCGACGCGTACAGGATCCAGCTCTTCGTGCCTCTGTTCATCGGTCTTCCCCTCTTGAGGCAGAGACCCCGGAGGCCATGCGCAGCGCGTCGAGCGCGGGCTGGTCGAGCGGGGATTCGGCGATTTTCGCCGCGTACAGGGCGGCACCTACGACGGGCTCGTACAGAGGGCGTCGCAATTCGTAGTGGGTGAAACGACTCTTCAGTCCGGTGGCGAACGCCTCCAGAACCGCGTCCGCGCCGAAGGTGCCGCCCGAGTAGGAGACCGGTACGGTCTCGTCCTGGCCGAACTCCAGCCGCTCGCGGGTGACTTCGACGAGCAGGGCGAGTTCCCGGCCGGCCTCGGCGAGGATCGCCGAGGCGGCCTCGTCTCCCAGACCGGCCGCCTCGGCCACCGAGCGGCTGAGCGCGGCGATCCGGCCGCGGTCGCCCTGCCACTGGTTGTGGACGACGTCGATCACGTCGAGGTCGGACGCGAGATCCAGGTGGCGCCGGAACACCTCGGCCAGGGGGCCCTCGGGGAGCCGTCCGTCGCCCATCCGCGAGAAGGCGTTGAGGCCGCGGACCGCGATCCAGTGCGCCGATCCCTCATCGCCGAACATCTCGCTCCAGCCACCGACGCGCACGCCCCGGCCCAGCCGCTCGCCGTAGGTCATGGAGCCGGTGCCGCTGATGACGTTGATGCCGTCGACTGCGCCCAGTGAACCGGCCCAGCCGCAGACCATGTCGTTGTCGCAGGCGTAGCGGTCGTGTCCGAGCACGGCTCGCGGGGTCGCGTTCAGGGCGGGCAGATCGCGGGCCGCCTCCCCGTAACCGGGCAAGCCGAAAAAGGCGTACTCGATGTCGGCGGGGGTCAGCTCGGCCGCCGCACAGACTGCGTCGACGCCTTCCCCCAGCACACGCTCGACGAGCTCGATGCCGTGGGAGAAGTAGTACGAACTTGCCGCCTGCGCTCGCGCCACGACTTGTCCGCCCCGGTCGACCAGGCAGAATGCGGTTTTCGTACCGCCACCGTCGACACCTAGGAACATCGTTGTACCTCCGTCCGGCGCCCTGGATCCGCGCCGTTGATGCCTTTGATCAGTTGTGCAAGGAGTGCAGGGTCACGCCCTGCACGACGCGGTTGACCTCGCCCGAGGGGAACGGGTTGTCGGCCCGCAGGCCCCGGGCCTGGGCGGCGCGCAGGGCGATGAGCTGGGCGTACACCACAGCGGACAGCGCCAGGGCGACGTCCTCGACGCCATCGAGGCCCGGCAACGGCCAGGCGTCGTTGCCGTCCGCTTCCGCGTCGGGGCCCGCGGAGACTGTGACGACGCTGCCGGCGGGAAGATTTCCGCGCAGCTCCGCGGAGATGTCCTGGTCGTACTTGCGGGTGTAGGGATCGTTCGACATGTAGACCACGGCGACCGAACGGTCGTTGAGCACCGCCTTGGGGCCGTGCCGGAATCCCAGCGAGGTCTCCGAGACGGCCATGAGCCTCCCACCGGTGAGTTCGAGCACCTTCAGCGCCGACTCCTCGGCCAGGCCCTTCAGCGGGCCGCTGCCCAGGAAGACGATGCGCTCGGGCGCGCGGGCCACGAGGGCGCCGACGGTGCGGTCCACGGCGTCGCTCTCGCAGATCGACTCGACCGCCTCGGCCAGGCGTTCGGCGACCCCGTCGTAGGCGCTGCCGCCGAGAGCGAGCAGTGCCGCGAGCGTCATGCACGTGAAGCTCGACGTCATGGCGAAACCGCGGTCGTTGGACGCGGGCGGCATCAGCAGCACGTGGGACTTCGGCAGCTCCGCGTGCTCGCGGGCCAGGCGGCCCTGCTCGTTGCAGGTGATCACGAGGTGGTGCACCTCGGAGAGGACCTGGTCGGCCAGGGCGGCGGCGGCCACGGACTCGGGGCTGTCACCCGAGCGCGCGAAGGAGACCAGCAGCGTGGGAACGTCCTCGGCGAGACAGCCGCGGGGGTCGGCGACGAGGTCCGTGGTGGGGACCGCGTCGACGCGGCGTCCCAGGCGCCGGGCCAGGGCGGTCTTGAGCACCTGGCCGGCGAATGCGGAGGTGCCGGCACCGGTGAGGACGACGCGCAGGTCACCGCGGGCGACGAGCGGACGCACGAAGGCGTCCAGCGACTCCCGGGAGGCTGCGACGATCCGGTCGACCTCCCGCCACAGGGCGGGCTGCTGGGTGATCTCGCGGACGGTGTGGGCGGCGCCGTCGTCCAGGGACAGGGTGCCGGAGGGCGTGGTCACACGTGCTCCATCAGGTGGGGGTGGGAGGCGCGGTCGTAGTCGCGCAGAACGTCGCGGACGTGGTCCACGGCCAGGTCGCGCGGCCGGGCGGCGAGCTCGCCGTGGCGGACGCGGGCGTACTGGAGTGGGAGGTGGGCGCTGAGCAGCGGCAGGGGGATGTCCACGGCCGAGAGGTTGTCCATCAGCCGGGCCTGGGCCTTTTCGATCTCAGGGTCGGGCCAGTAGTAACGCATCCGGTCGCTGTAGCTGTAGCGGCGTGCGAGGCGCTGCTCGGCAGCGCTGCCCGGGTAGTAGCCCTCCCACTTGGCGGGCTCGGCGAGCATCCGCTCCTCGACGACCTCGGGAAGGCGTGACCGCTCGGCGGCCGGGACCAGTTCGGCCTCGATCGCGGCGAGGGCGAACAGCGCCTCGCGCAGGGCGAAGGTCAGCCCGGGGCCCACCTTGAGGACCGCCCAGTTGTCCTCGACCAGCGCGGTGAGCGCCTCGGCGGTCTGGTAGTCGGTCGAGTGGGCCTCGTAGACCATGGTGGGCTCGTCGTCGAGGGCCTTGCGCAGCTCCTCGGTCAGATCGCGCCGGTAGTCGACGACCTGCACATGGTCGAACTCGACGGCCGGCTGGACCACGAGGGCCATGACGCGCGGCCAGACCTCGTCGATGCCGTGCTGGGCGAACGCCTTGCGGTGCTGCTCCAGAGTGGTGCGCGCCGCCTCGGGCGTGGTCGGGACGAGCGCATCGAGCGTCTCGTGCGCGCCGCCAGGTGTGGGCACCTCAGTACCGATCACGTACCGGATCCGCTCGGCCCGCTCGGGGCCGGCCGTCTCCTCGGCCACCCGGATCAGCCGCGCGGCGCGTTCGGCGACCACGTCGTCGGTCAGCGGTACGGGGTCACCGGCGCAGGCGAAGCTGCAGTCCAGGTGGATCTTGGCGAAGTCCGCCGCCACATAGGCGGCGACCAGGGCGTCGGCCCGCTCCATCGCCTCGTCGGGCGTCAGGGACTGCCACCGGTTCGGTCCGAGGTGGTCGCCGCCGAGCATCACGCGGTCCAGTGGCAGACCACTTTCGGCGGCGATGCCGTACACGAGGTCGCGGAAGTCAGCGGGCCGCATGCCCGTGTAACCGCCGTACTGGTCGACCTGGTTCGAGGTCGCCTCCACCAGTACATGACCGCCGGTCTCCCGTGCTTGCACCACGGCTGCCTCGATGACCAGCGGATGAGCCGAACACACCGAGGTGATGCCCAGCGGCTGTCCGGCCTTCTGACGCCGGACCACCTCGCTCAATGGGCTCTGCATTGCCAACCCCTTACTCAACGTGCATATCAAGCCAATGTGCCGTCATGGCCTGCGGCTCATTCCGGACAGTACTGGTCTTATTTGGGGTCGTCAATAGTCTTATTCTGGTATGCATCTGGTATTGCTGGTATTGCACAGCCGAACCGGCAGACCCGCGGCGATCGTTTAAGTCTGGTTGGTGATGGAGGCCCGGAACCGGTAGCGGTCGCCCCGGTAGACCTGGACGGTCAGTTCGATCGGGCGTGATTCCTGGTTCGACGTCAGCTGGGTCGCGACGAGCATCGGCATGGTCTCCCCGATCTCGAACAGCTCGATCTCCCGTGGCGTCGGGTGGCGGGCCTCGACCGAATAGTCGGCGATGCGGGGCAGCTGCGGCGGGTCGGCGGCGCGCAGGGTGGCGTAGAGCGAGGCCGTATTGAAGTCGGTCTCGGCCAGAGCAGGGCAGGCCGCCAGCGGAAGCCGGTTGTGCTCGAGCACGACGAGCAGACCGTCGAGAAAGCGCAGTCGGTGGAGGTCGAACAGGTCGGCGCCCGGAGCGATCCGGAGCTGCTCGGCCTCGGACACCGTGGCCGGGCGAACGGTGGCGGAGAGCACCTTGCCAGCCGCCTTCAAGCCGTTGACCTGCGCATAGTCGGCGAACCCCTGGACCTGCGGGGCCGCCGAGGCGGACGTCATCGTCGCCTCGGGGAGCAGACCGAGCTCGGCGACGAACCACCCGCGCGACGACGACGGCCGCACGATGCCCCGCGACTCCAATTGCGCGAGGGCCGCTCGCAGCGTCACGCGCGACACGGCGTACCGGTCGACCAGAGCCCGCTCGGAGGGCAGCCGGTCACCGGGGCGGGCGGCAGCGGCGCGCAGGTCGTCGAGCAACTGCTTGGCTGTGCGCTCGTACAACGGGAGGACGTCGTCACCGAACAGGCCTCTGGGCATCGACGCGCTCGCATCTGTCATACCAGAAGCGTACCAATCCGATCGACGGCGCGAACCCTCGTCCAGGAGGCCTGCCCGTTGACATGCCACTCGAATACCGCTTACGTTCTCGAAGCAGACCACCCGATGATGAAGAAGTCGCCCGTGAGCGACCTTCCGTTTCGCCGCGCCCCGGGCAACCGCCGGTGATCGAGGCAGCGTTGTCGCAGGTCACCGAGGATGCCCGCCCGCTACCACCGGAGGCGACCTCGCACTGGGGTCCCCCGTTCGGAGGTATGCCGTCCCCCGACCCCAGCCGACCCACTGCGAAAACCGGTAGTAAGACCAGGCATCGACCAGCCTTACGGACGGTCGCTTCGTCGCGAGCGTGCGGCTCGACTTTGACGATCCACAACGACGGACAAAAGGCGGCTGCCCCAGGCGGGCACGCACGACCGAAAGAGAGTTCGACATGACGGACACGAACCGGCGAAGCGTACTGAAGGTGGCGCTGGGGGGTGCAGGCCTGGCCGCCTTCCCCGCCGTGGCCATGGGCGCCTCACCCGCGGTCGCCGTACCGAACTCGGATCCTGATCTCGTCGGAGTCGGCGACACCTCCATCACCCTGGAGTTCGACGACCAACTGCGCAGCAGAGTGGCGCTGAAGGGCATCGGCCTCACTCGCTTCGACGCAGGCGAAGCCCTGCTGGTGGGCGACAAGACCATCGAGGCGTTCGCCTACCGCGGGCACCGGACCCGCACCATCCGGCACACCCGCCACGGCGCGGGCGTCCGGGTGACGATCGAGGGCACGTCCAAGGAAGGCGTGCACAAGGCAGTCGAGCTGACCTCCTTCGAGCGTCTGGCCGGCATGATCGTGATGAAGGTGACCTACACCAACAGGTCCTCCACCGCGCTGAAGGTGACCGGGTGGCGCAACGGAGCCCACGAACTCCTGGAGACTCCCGGCGGCTTCTACACCTTCTCCGGCACCACGTACACGGACCGCCGCGACTGGGTGATGCCGGTGAAGGACGGCTACGTCCAGGAGAACTCGCTGGGGATGGACTCCTCCGACTACGGCGGCGGCACCCCGCTGGCGACCATCTGGCGCCGGGGCGCGGGCCTCTCCGTCGGACACGTCGAGCCCTTGGCGACGGTCCTGCGCATGCCGGTCCGCAAGACGGACGCCGGAGCGAGCATCGCCATCCAGGACGACACCGCCCGCACCCTGAAGCCGGGCCGTCGGCTCAGCACCGACACCACGTTCCTGACCGCCCTCCCGGGCGACCACTTCGTGCCGCTCCAGCGGTACCGCGACTACATGAGCGACATCGGCCAGCGCGCCCCCAAGGTCCCCGCCTCGGCCTTCGAACCCATCTGGTGTGCCTGGGGCTACGAGCGCGACTTCGCTACCGAGCAGGTCACCGGAGCGCTGCCGAAGGCGCACGAGGTCGGTCTGCGCTGGGCCGCGCTCGACGACGGCTGGCAGACCAACGAGGGCGACTGGGACATCAACACGGCGAAGTTCCCGCGCGGCGAAGCAGACATGCGGGCCTTCACCAAGGAGATACGGGACGCCGGTCTGCGGCCGCGCCTGTGGTGGGCCCCGCTGGCGGCGGACCCCGACAGCAACCTGTTCCGGGACCGGCCCGACATGCTGCTCCTTGACCGCGACGGCAACAAGCAGTACGTCACCTGGTGGGACGCCTACACCCTCTGTCCGGCCTACCAGCCGACGGTGGACTACTTCGTCGAGCAGGCGAAGAGGTTCATCGGCGACTGGGGTTACGAGGGGCTCAAGATCGACGGCCAGCACCTCAACAGCGTCGCGCCCTGCTACAACCCGAAGCACCGGCACGCCCGCCCCGAGGAATCCACCGAGGGCGTGGCCCTGTTCTGGAAAGCGATCCACGAAGCCGCGCACGAGGCGGACCCCGACGCCCTCGTCGAGCTCTGCCCCTGCGGCACCGCCTTCGCCTTCCACAACCTGCCCTACGTCGACCAGTACCCCAGCTCGGACCCGGAGTCCTCCTACCAGGTCCGGAGCAAGGGCAAGTCGATGAAGGCGCTGATGGGCGCGGGCAGCAGCTACGCCGGCGACCACGTCGAACTGAGCGACGGCGGGAACGACTTCGCGTCCTCTTACGGGGTCGGAGCCGTCCTGTCGACCAAGTTCACCCTCCCCGGAACCGGAGCCCCGGACAAGGCGACCGACCTCACCCCGGAGAAGGAGGTCCTCTGGCGCAAGTGGATATCCCTGTACGAGAAGAACATGCTGTCCACCGGCGAGTACCGCGGTGAGCTGTACGACATCGGCTTCGACAAGCCCGAGGCGCATGTCGTGGCCAAGAAGCGGACCCTCCACTACGCCTTCTACGCCGACCAGTGGGACGGGACGGTCGAGCTGCGCGGTCTGGGCCGCACGCGGTACCGCCTGACCGACCCGTTCACCGGCAAGTCTCTCGGAACTGCCACTGCTCAGCACAACACCGTGAAGCTGTCCTTCGAGCGGTTCCAGCTCATCGTGGCCGAGCCCATCGGCTGATCAGCCGGGGCGGCCGGGGCGGCCGGGGCAACACTCTTGATAATGCGAGTGGCGTGCCACCGGCTTGCCGGGCTCCCGCTTCTCCACCTGTGGCGTGGAGTCCCGCATGCCCCACCTGGTACCCGACACCCCGCCGCAGCGCGTCCTCGCGGCCAGGAACTTCGTCTACACCATGGGCTACGGCCTCTATCTGACGGCCGGGGTGCTCTACTTCACCGAGGCGGTCCACCTTCCGGCAGGTCAGGTGGCGCTCGGACTCGGCATGACCGGTGTGGTCGCGCTGGTCCTGGGCGTCACCGTCGGTCATCTGGCAGACCGGCACGGCGCGCGCGGCGTCTACGCGGTGACGCTCACTGTCCAGGCGCTGGCCACCAGCTGCTTCGTACTGGCGGACACCTTCTGGCTGTTCGTGGTCGCGGTCTGCGCAGCCGCCGGGGCGAGGACAGCCGGGGCAGCAGCCCGCTCCCCGCTCATCCGGCACTACGGAGGGGACCGGCCGCAGGAGTTCCGGGCCTATCTGCGTACGGTGACCAACCTCGGCATCTCCCTCGGTGCCGTGCTGGCGGGCTGGGTGGTGTAGCTCAGCACGCTCACCGCCTATCAACTGATGGTCGCCTGCAACGCGATCGTCTTCCTCGTCGCCGCGGTGATCCTGTTCCATCTGCCGCCGGTCACGCCGGTCCCCGCCCCCTCAACCGGGGACCGGACCGTCGTCAGCCTGAAAGGCTGGTCCTGTGCCGGGCGGCGACCAGGCTCTCCGCGCTGGCTCGCCTTCGCCGCCTGGCATGATGCAACCGGCCGGAGCGGCTGCGCCCGGGGAGCGGACCGCCCTCAACCGGACGGCGCAGACGAACTCCGCACGGACGGCAGGGTCGGGGGCGTCGTACGGGACACAGTCCTCGACGCCGCCAACGCCCTCATCCTCGGGGCCCGCGAGCAGACAGACGACACGATCGCCCCCCGTGGGTCGCCACGGGGCAGAGCTCAATACACAGACATTCGGGACCGATTCGCAGCAGGTGGCCGAGCAGTCATGCTGCTCGCGTTGGGCCTTCGAAGTGTCCACAGACGCCGTATCGGTGTAAACGGATCCAGCCCGCCGGCGAACGCTGAGGCCCCCTGCCAGCACCTAGCTAACGGGGGCCTCAGTGACCCTCACGTGTCACGTTGCTGTCACCAACACCGTCGACGCACCTGGACCACGAAGGCCAAACCTGCGTGAACGGCGTCGATCTGGACCACGTGGACATCAAAAGTCGGTTCTGCCTACCTGTGCCATGTGGGACCGGTGGCCCTGTCGGCACCGAAGAGCAAGATCCGGACCAGGGTCGGTCCAACACGAGTTCCTGTCTAGCACTTCCGTCCGTTTCAGCAGCTCAGAAGCGGCGAACGCCGTATACCACCAGCAGACCTCCCCGACCGTCACTCTCTGGGGGCCGAGGGGGCAACTCCCAGCGCGTCACTGCTTTGCCAGTCGCTCCCACACCGCGAAGTAGGGGTCTTCCGGAAACGCCCCCCATCCGCGACGTCTCTGTCGGGACGACAGGATTTGAACCTGCGACCCCTTGCCCCCCAGTCAAGTGCACGATTCTGGTTCGGAGTTCTGAAGCCTCGTTGGCGCCTGTACGACGCCGTAGGCGGAAGTACAGCGCCGCTTAGGCCCCTCACACCCCGCAGAGCCACCGCCTGTCGATCAGCACGTACCCGGCCCCGCTCCCTCAGTCCGCCAAGTACCCCTCCTACTCTGCGCCCCCATGCCACGCACGCCGCCAGCGCTCCACCGGCGCGTACCCGAATACAACCGGCCTACGGCAGCCGTGCAGCCCTCCCTTCCCCGTCTGACGACTGTGCCCGGCGGCTCAAGCAGGCGCACGATGGTTGCCATGAAGACCTGGGGTCGCCTGTCGAGTCCGGCATGGGTCGGGCGGCGCTATCTACTGTTCACGTCGATCGGAGCTGCGGGAGCGCTGCTGTTGGCGATCCGCTTCAATCTGGGAGCCGCAGCGATCGCCGCGGCGCTGATGACCTCACTGGGGCCGACCTATCTGGCCTGGGCCACGTTCCGCTACGCCCGCGCTGAGGCCGCCGTAGCGTTGGACCTGGACGCCATCGCCGGGGATCTGTCCCTGACAGTGCAGCGGGCATGGGAGAACGAGGCGCGTCTGCGTAGACTCCACGACCCCTACCCGCTGCCAATCGCCTGGCAAACCGGCGACCCGGACCTTTTTGAGGAGTGGTCGCTGCTCTGCACCCTGGCCCGCGCTGGCCCGGGCGGGCCGCCCTCCGATCCAGCCTTCTGGCCCGCCGACGCCGACGGGTTGGCCGGCAGCGGCCCGGACATCACAGACGTCTTCTCCCGGTGCCTCCCCACCCGACGCCTCGTCGTCCTGGGGGAACCCGGAGCGGGCAAGACCGTGCTGCTGATCCGTCTACTCTTGGGCCTCCTGCACCAACGACCCTCCCGAAGTCCCGTGCCGGTGCTGCTTTCCCTGGCTTCCTGGGACCCCTGCCGCCAGTCACTGTTCTCCTGGGTGGCCCGGCAGCTGCGACGGGCATACCCGGCGCTGACGGCAGCGGTGCCCGCCCCGCGGGCCGGCGAGGTGACCGACCTTGCACAAGCCCTGCTGAACAGCGGTCGGATCCTGCCCCTTCTGGACGGGTTCGATGAGCTGCCCGTCGCGCTGCGCGCCCGGGCCCTGGACGCCATCAACCAGGCACTCCCGCCTGGTCATCCCGTCGTGCTCTCCAGCCGCACTGCCGAATACCGCGCGGCACACCTCCGCCAGGGCACCATCGCACGACTGAACGGAGCCGCAGGCATCCGTCTGCTATCCCTGACACCCGACCAGGCGGCCACGTACCTGTGCCGGGACGCCGGCGGATCACACAGCCCGGCAGCTCACCGCTGGCACACGGTCACACGGCTACTGGGCACGGACGCCCCCGTGGGACAGGCCCTGAGCACGCCGCTCGGACTCTTCCTGGCTCGTACGATCTACAACCTCCGCCCCGGTACCGAGCCCGACCGCCGATCACATCCCGATGAACTGTGCGACACCCGGCTCTTTCCCACCCGAGCCCATGTGGAGGCCCATCTGCTCGACGCCTTCGTCCCGAGCGCCTATGCCAGCAACCCCTGTTGGTCGCCTGCGAAGGCGCGTCACACCTTCGCCTTCCTCGCCCGCCACCTGGAGGACCACCGCCTCGGCAGCCCTGACCTATCGTGGTGGGACCTGTGTTACGCCCTTTCCCCACGCGCCCGACGTCTCTTGCTCGGATCGGCCACAGGATGCGCCTTCGGCCTGCCGTTCACGCTCATCGCGGGGATCGGCTTCGGTCTCACCGTCGGCGTTGTCTCCGGGCTGGTGGCCGGCGTCGCAGGAGGAGTCGCCGGAGCAATTGTCCATCCGCCGGATGTCCCGGGCATCCGTATGGTCTGGTCATGGCCCGCGACCACGGTCGGCATCGGGTTCGGCATTGTCGTGACTCTCAGCTTCACTCCCATGGTGGGCGTTGTGGGTGGTATCGAGTTCGGAGCGGCGGCCGCCCTCTCAGCGGCGTTCCCGTTCGGGATCGGGGTGGCTCGCCCGGACTTGACGAAGACGGTGGACCCGGCCCTGCTGCTCACCCGGGATCGCCGTACATTCCGCATCATCCTGCTGCTCAGTGGAGTTCTAGGTGGACTTGTCGGCGGAATCACTGGTGGCGTGGAGGGCCGAACAGAGGCGGGGCTTGAGACCGGACTCGTTTCCGCCGTCCTGGTGGGGTTCGGAGTTGGGTTCAGTGTGGCCATCGGATCACGAGTCAGCATGCGCATCGCTGTCGGCCTCGCCTTTCTGCCGCCCTTCATAACCGGAACTGTGATCGCCTTCAACACCGGGCCAGGGATCAATACCATCGTCGGAGCCGGGTCGGGGGTCGTGAAGGGGCTCATCAGCGGACTCGTGGCCTGCCTCTCCGTCACGGCTTGGGGAGCCTTCCTCCTCACCCGGTGCTATCTGGCTGTGTCGCGCCAGGCCCCCTGGCGTCTGATGGCGTTTCTCCGGGACGCTCATCACCGCGGCGTCCTGCGGCAGGTCGGGGCCACGTACCAGTTCCGGCACATTGAGCTCCAACGTCACCTGGCTCGCCCGCCCCGCCCCCCTGGCTGACGGCGCACTGCGTCCAAGTGACCATTACAGATACCGATCCAGGGCGAGGTGAGTTGGGCGGTTGGAGTCGACCGCCGGGCTTCGACAACGTGCTGATCTCTCATTGCCGCAAATGGGTCTGGCATGGGTGGCGCACGATAGCCGGGGGATGCAAGGTCGCGCGTCCGTTGGTTGACGGGCCGCTTCACGCGCCCGCTACCGCGACTACGCCACCCACGACCTCAACCCGGCCCTCGGAAATCTGAAACTGGACGAGCTCAGCCCCCGCCACATCGCCGCCTTCGTCCACACCCAACTCGCCGCCGGCCGCAGCCAGATCACTGCGCCTGCCGAAAAAGTCGTCCACGCAGCTCAGAGCCTTGTTAAACGGTTCGGCAGGATGAGCACTCGTGTTGCTTCGTCTCGCCTACCTGACCGTCACCAACCTGTTCGCCACGCTGCGGTTGCTGCCGATGAGCGACCGCGACAAGGACGCGGAGATCCTCGCCCTGCGCCACCAGATCACCGTCCTTGAGCGACAGCTCGGTGCGGACCGGATCAAGTTCGCTCCAGAGGACCGGGCGTTGCTCGCCGCTCTGCTGGCGCCGCTGCCCCGCCATGTCCTGCGTCGACTCCGCTTACTGGTCCGGCGCCCGACACCGTGCTGCGCCGGCACCGCGACCTGATCAAACGGCGCCACGCCCACACGTGCCGACCCAAGAAGCCCGGTCGACCACCCACGGTCCGCTCAAACCGTGTGCTGATCCTGCGCCTGATCCGGGAGAACCCGTCCTGGGGCTACCGCAGAGTGCACGGCGAACACGCCACCATTGGCATCCAGATCCCCGCCTCCGCCGTCTGGGAAATCCTCACCTCCGAGGGCATCGACCCCGCGCCCGACCGAGCCGCCACCACCTGGGCCAACTTCCTGCGCCCCCAGGCCGATGCCCTCCTGGCCTGCGACTTCATTGCGACCGTCACCCTGACCGGGCAGCGTCAGTACATCCTCGCCGTCATCGAACACGCCACCCGCCGCATCCGGACCCTCGGCACCACCACACACCCCACCGCGGCCTGGGTCAGCCAAGCCGCCCGCAACCCGGCCATGGACCTGACGGACGCCCAAGCCACCCACGCGTACCTGATCCGGGACCGGGACGCGAAGTACCCCGCCCTCTTCGACCAGATCCTGAACGATGCCGGCATCCAGGTCGTGCGCACCGGCATACGAATCCCGCGCATGAACGCCATCACCGAGCGTTGGGTCCAGTACCTGCCGCCACGAACTCCTGGACCGCACCCTCATCTGGAACAAACGCCATATACGCCACGCGCTCCGCCAGTACGAACGGCACTACAACACCCACCGGCCCCACCAAGCGACAGACCAGGCAGCACCCCTGCGCACCACCCCCGAACCACTCACCCGCACACAGATCACCCACCTCGACGTCCGCCGAAGAGACCGCCTCTGCGGAATCCTCCACGAATACCAACACACCGCTTGAACTGCACGGATGGAGTTTTCGGCAGGCGCAATGACCTTGTGGGTGCCCGAAACTCGGCTATCCCTACTGACCTGGTCTTGCGGTCAAGGCCGGGCATGACGAGATCCTGAGACATGGCTCTGCGGCTGCTGTACCTGGCCTTCCTGAAGATCTTGGGATGGATCGCGCTGCTGGCGCGATCAGAGACTTCCAAGAACACAGAGATACTCGTACTGCGGCACCAGCTCGCTGTTCTCCGCCGTCAGGTCGCCCGGCCACAACCCTCGTGGGCGGACCGGGCAGTGATCACGGCACTGGCCCGGCTGCTGCCCAAGAACCTACGAGGGCACCTGTTCGTCACCCCGGGCACGCTGCTGCGCTGGCACGCCGACCTGGTCAAACTCCGCTGGACCTACAAACGGCGAGGCCTGGGCCGTCCACCGACCCGACGGACCGTACGGGAACTGGTGCTGAGTATGGCCGCAGAAAACCCGCACTGGGGATATCGCAGGATCGCAGGCGAACTGGCCCGCCTGGGCCGCCCAGTCGGCGCCTCGACGGTATGGGCGATCCTGAAAAGAGCCGGGATCGACCCGGCACCCCGCCGCTCGGGCCCGACCTGGGCAGAGTTCCTACGCAGCCAGGCCTCCGGCATCCTGGCGGTGGACTTCTTCCACGTGGACACTGTCCTGCTGCGGCGCCTCTACTGCATGGTGGCCATGGAGATCTCCACCCGGCAAGTGCACCTGCTTGGCGTCACCGCCCATCCGACCGGTAGCTGGGCAGTCCAGCAGGCCCGTGGTCTCCTCATGGCACTGGACGACCGCGTTGACCAGATGAGGTTCCTGATCCGGGACAGAGACACGAAGTTCACCGACGCCTTCGACGCCGTCCTCGCATCCGAGACCATCCAGGTACTGCTCACACCAGTCCGGGCCCCGCGGGCGAACGCCTACATCGAGCGCTGGATCGGCGGATGCCGCCGAGAACTCCTCGACCGCACACTGATCACCAACGAACGGCACCTGCGCAACGTGCTGGCCACATACGAAACGCACTTCAACACCCACCGCCCCCACCGCGCCCTCCACCAAGCAGCACCCCTGCGACCACTCCCCGACCCGGACGGCCCGGACGGCAAGGTCATCCGTCGAGATCTACTCGGTGGCGTGATCCACGAGTACACGCAGGTCGCAGAGGGCGGCCGAGTTTTGGGCACCCACAGGGCCACCTTCATGGATGAACACGGCCGCGACGCACTGGTCTGCGTATTCACGCTGATCAATGGTTCCCTGTTCCTCGAGGCTGCCACGACGTACAGCTGCGGAAACTCGACAGAACGCGGCGGAATATGCTGATGCCATCCAGATAGACAATTTCTCGGGTTGAGCGGATACCGCCATCCCGGGGATAGGCGTTCCCGACGAGCAAGAAACAGCGGCCCTCGCGAAGAATCCCTCACGAGAGTCACTGTGGATCATCTGTAATGGCCCCTCAGGGCAATGCGTCAAAATCCTCGAACTTCAGGCACTTGGCTCGGCACACCCCAGGTGACGACGCGCCTGAGCACGGTCCTGAAGTCGTTCCAGTCCTGCTCCGGCACGTTGAAGTCAACTTCGATGACCTCGTCCAGCTTGAGCGTATTTGCGACTCGAGGCGACAGCTTGAAAACGGCAGGCTGCTGGGAGAGGTCGATGGACAACACTCCGCCGTAGCTGGTCGCGCCCGCTCCCGTGGTCACACAATAGCTGTTGTTGAAGAAGTCCGTCTCGTCCTCGGAGCCTTCCCAAGGGTCGTCCGCGAAGATGTCCCGTTGGAACATGACGGCGATTCCAGTGCCGTCCTCCCGCTCGGAGAACCCGGCTTCCAGGACTTCGTCGTCCTCGTCTTCCTCCATGCCGCATGCTCGGACAGTAAGCCTCATCTACGCCTCCCAGCTTGCCAAGTGCCCGCACCTTCGGGGCCGTCCCAATTGTAAGTAACGTTGGCCCCCAGCTCGCGATGCATCCGGTTCATGGCTCCACGGCATCGAGAACAGGGGGGCAGTACAGCATCGATCACCGCATGCTCACCGGGTTGCAGCGGGATCTGGCCGTGATAAGGGTCATTAGGGATGTTGATCCGCGGGCCGGTGGATGCCCCTGAGAGCCGCGAGACCCGGTGTTCGGTGTGTGTGACCGCTTGCGCGTTATAGCCGCGCCCCAGGGCGGCTTCCTGCTGTGTCATGCGCCCGCTCCACACCCCATACTGCATCCGAACACTGCCATCTGGAGCATGGATCGTCACATCGGCGATGTGACCGTGAACAGCGTTCTGGCTCGGATCCAGAGCCTCGTCGCCGCATCCAGGGGCCAGCCCAAGAGGATCGACCCAGAAGAACGGGTTGCGCACATAGCCGTATTGGTTCGGAGCGGGAGCAAGGCCCAGCGGATCCGGACTCTGGTACCGGGCAGTTTCGGGATCGTAGTACCGGAACAGGTTGTAATGGAGCCCAGTCTCAGCGTCGTGGTACTGACCGGGAAACCTCAAGGGACAGTGAGCGGCACCGGAAGTCTCTTCTCGGGTCCTGCCCCAAATCGTGCGCCGAGGCTGCCATGCGATCTCCCCTCGCTCATCGATCAGTTCGGTTGGGGCGCCGACGAGATCGCTGACGATGGAGTAGAAACGGCTGTCGATCTCGTCTTGTGGAGCATCGGCGCGCCCGACAACCCGCTCTATCTGTGTGAGTGGTTCATAACTCTCAGGGGAGCAGTCCCAGGTCGTGACGTGATGCTCGGTGCTGGCACCTCGGGTGTACACCTGCTCGGCGATCACCGTGCCATCCCAGGCAAAGGTGACCTCTTGATCGACGCCTGTGCCATCGGCCGCAAGGCGCTGCTTCGCGATGCGGCGGCCAGTGGGATCGTAGAGATAGCGCCATCGGGCGCCATCCGGGGTTGCCACAGCGGTGAGGCGGTCGTGGGGGTCCCAGGCGAACTCCCAGATCCGTCGGCCCCCCGAAAGCAGGCGCGTAATGTGCCGCACCACGCGCCCCTGACCGTCGTACTCGTAGAAGGAGCGGCCGGCTCGCCGAAGTAGCGTGCCTGTGTACTCGCGGTCCCCACCGGTGGCTGCGCGTGGGCTGGAAGCGTTCTCGTCGGCACTACCAGTTGCCGCGGTACTGTCCCAGGCGGCGGACGTAACGTTACTGCTGGCGTCGTAGGA
Source organism: Streptomyces sp. NPDC056486 (assembly GCF_042795295.1). NCBI lineage: Bacteria > Bacillati > Actinomycetota > Actinomycetes > Kitasatosporales > Streptomycetaceae > Streptomyces > Streptomyces sp. NPDC056486. The sequence goes on along the minus strand of NZ_JBHTSF010000001.1, from coordinate 178,944 downwards.
GTAACGCTCACTTCCTGTGGCGGAGCCGACCGCGAGAACGCGGCCCAGCTCATCGAGCTCAATAGGTTGCCGCCCCTGAAGCAGATCATTGATCTCGGTGAGATCGCCGCCGCTGTTGTACGAATAAGTGCGGTGCACTACTTCGTGCGATCGACGGGCAGCTTCGGTGGGCTGCGGGCCGTCAGCCTCTCCAGGGAAGGTGACGGCCTGCGCGACTAGCTGGCGACCTGATCCCCACGACCGGGTGAGTCGAAGTCCTGAATCAAGGATCCGCTCGGTCTGGCGATTGAGGCCGTCGTGAGTGAAGGAGAGGCCGTGTCCGCCGCTGACCAAGCGTGTCGGGCGTCCAGCCGCGTCATACTCCACCCTGCTCGCCACGCCGCTCGGGGTGTGCCTTTCCGTACGTCGCCCGAGAGCGTCGTAGCCGAATGAGGCTGTTCGATCGTTGCACGTCTCGGACAGGACACGGCCGAGCGCATCATACTGGTATGCAAGAGTGCTGTACGGATTACTGGCTTGAGTCAGTCGACCGGCCGCATCAAAGGCGAAGGTGCTCACTTCGACACCTTCGCCGTCAGCAGCACGCTGCTCAATGGCGTTCCCCATGAGGTCACGCGTGTAATGCACGGACTGGCCAGTGCCGTTCGTACGTGTGGTCAACTGTCCCACCGCATCACGACAATACGACACGGTACGGCCGTTGAAATCGTCCTCTCGCACCAGTTGGCCCGCAGCGTTATACGCGTACGTCCAGGTCAGCTCCGCTGGATTCTGCACCTGCAGCAGGCGCAGTTCCCCGTCATAGGCGTACTCGTGTCGGGTACCATCCGGGTCGATGCGTGCCGACACGAGGTCGAAGTCAGTTACCTCATACCGAGTTCTGTTGCCAGAGCCATCGATGTGAGCGGTGATGTTTCCTTCCCCATCGAACTCCCACCTTTCTCTGCCTCCATGGGAAGGAACTCGCTCAAGAAGATTTCCTTCCACTGACCAAGAGAGACGGGTGTCGTTCCCCGCAGTATCAGTGATGCGCACGACACGACCGAAGGCGTTATACGTGTAGTACGTGCTATTGCCCAGGGGATCTGTGAGACAGAGAGGAAGTCCGGCCGCGTCTGTGTCCAACCGGTGGACACCGCCAAGTGCATCGGTGATCGAACTCAGGTGGCCGAGCGAGTCGTATGCGTAGACAGTCTTGGAGCCGCCAGGGTCGGTGGTCTGGAGCAGGTTGCCACGTTCGTCGTAGGAGTGGCGCCACTCGGAACCGCTCGCATCGATGATGGTGACGGGCTGGTGGAACGCGTTGTACGAGGACCGCACAGACACGCCGTCGCGACGGACCACCTCGGCTACGTTGCCCGACTCGTCGTAGCTGTAGGACGTCGTCCGATTCAACGCGTCAGTAACGGACAGCAAACGGTTACGGCGGTCCCAGGCATAGGTGACTGTCGCCCCCAGCGGGTTGATCTCTGCCGTGAGCTGAAGCAGATCGTTGTACCTGTACTGGGTCCTGTTCCCCAGCGCATCTGTATAGACAGTGTTGCGGTCTTCCGTGTCGTAGACGACTTCACAGTCGAGGTACCCGCCAGCACCTTCGCCGCGTATGCAGCGATCGGCATCGTCGTAGTGGAGCCGGTACCAGCTGTCGTTCCGATCGATCCACGAGGTGATTCGCGACCGGTCATCGTACGTGAGTTGAAATGGGAAATCGCTCGAGTTATAGATCTCCGATAGGTTGCCATGTGTGTCGTATCCGTAGCGACGCACAACGGTGCCGTGCTCTTCATCATCCTCGACGCGAAGTCGCAGTTGCGTAACACGTCGGGCCTGCATATCAGTGTCGACACTGATGTGATAGCCACCGGAATGACGCACTGCCAATGGGGTTCCGTCAGGGGCCCGGTCGAATTTGATCCGATGGCCACCGCGATCCGAAATCTCTGCAAGAGGAAGGGAATAGTTGCCATCAGGCCCAGTGCCTTGCACCGCTGGGAAGAAGTGCCGCGTGCAACCCGACTCAGGGTCACTGATCCGAATTGATCCGGTCCGCGTGCCGTCCCACTCAAGGGGCCATCGCGGTCCGTGCTCCGGAAAGGCAGGGACTCCGGGAACTGGGACGGGATACACGAGCACCATTCCGTCTTCAGTGGCGAAGAGGATACCCTCGTCATCCAGCTCTAGGCGCTCATCGAGAGTGGACGCCCAGGACCTTCCAAACCACTGCCCTGAACGGTACGTCGAAAGGTGGGTCCGCTGGAGAATTTGCGTCAGCAGGCCAGGAAGCTCGACGTCGACCTCGGTCATCAGATACTCGCCCGAGATCATGTCAATGGGCTCACCGTTCTTACAACGGCTTTTAAAAGGCTTACCCTTCCCGATCGCGTTGTCTGCTTCTTTTCGCAGACCACGCTTCATCAGACCCTTCGCTATCCCCTTCAAACCGCCCTTGGCGAGACCTTTCACGCCCTTGGCGAGCTTGCCGACCGTGGTGAGGGCCTTGCCGCCGGGGATGCAGTCCAGCGCCGCGAAGGCGACGTCGAGTAGCCCAGCCTCGCCCTTCGCATATTTGTTGAGGGTGTCGGCAAGCACGACGAGGGCAGCGACCAGGACGATGGCGGCGAGAATGGGCCCGCCGACGATCATGGCGATGACGCCCAGGACGGCGACGACGACCTTGCAGACCTCGACGATGGTGTCCCAGTTGTCGGTGACCCAGTCGCCGACCTCCTCCCACCACTTGCGGTTCTGAACCCCGGCGTCGGAGGCGTCTTCCAGCTTCTTCTTCGCCGTGCCCGCGGCGTCCTCGCGCATCTTGCGGGCGTCCTCGGCCATCTTCTTCGCCGCGTCCAGGTTGCTCTTCGCGGCGGACACGTCGGACTTGGCGTCCGTCTGGGCCTTCTCGGCGGAGGTCGCGTTGCGGGAGGCGGCCTTGACCTTGTCCGGGTCCGGCTTCGGCACGTCCTTGGACTTGCCGGAGTCCTTGTCGTCCTTGTACTTGTCGGCTTCCTTGCCCGCCTTGTCCACCCAGGAATCGGCGGAGGTCAGCCGGGTCTGGGCGGAGCTCAAGTCGCCCTGCGCCTCGCGGCCCTTGACCAGGGCCTTGTCCGCCAGGGCCTGGGCGCGCTCCAGCTCCGGCCAGTACGTGGACAGCGCGTCGCCGGCCATCTCGTAGCTCTTCTTGAGCTTCTTCAGCTTGCCCGGCGCGTCCTCGAACTCCGCCGTGAACGATTCGGCGGTCTTGCCCGCCCAGGTGAGGATCGCGTCCTCACCCGCCATCCCCTTGATGTCACGCAACACCTTCGAGACGTCGTCGGCGAAATCGTGCAGGTTCTTCGCCAGGTTGCGGACCCGGTCCGGATCGCCCGGAGTTGGGTCCTTGTCCAAGTCAAGGACATGCCAATCCCCCGGACGATTCCCCGCCATACCACAACCCCCGCTGTACTCGTACCGTCGTCTATCGGTTGATGGACTGGATTTCCTGGACGTTCATGTCCTGGGTGGTCTCGAAGGTTCCGTCGGGCAGGTCGCCCTTAGCTCCGCCCGTGCCTTCCCAAGAGATCTCCCAGGTGACGGAGGCCTTCAGCTGGAACGGCTTACCGCTCGTGGCGCGGAGGTAGGCGATGCCACACGAAGGGTCCTGCTTGGAGGCGCCCTTGGTGTAGGGGGCGCCGATGGAGCCGTCCTCGTTGACCGGGCAGTCACCGGAGGCGGGGAAGGTCTTCGCGTCCGTAGTGCCTGGTTCCAGGTGCAGGGCCACCGGCTTCGCGGTCGTCACCGCGTACAGCGGCGTGTCCGGGAGCTCGGCGCGCACTGTGACGTCCTTGAAGAGAGCCTTGTCCAGCCACACCCAGGTGGGCATGTTCACCGTCGACTTGGCAGTGGGCTTCAGCTCCACCTCGGTGTCGGGTACGCGGATCTTGTTGTAGGCGTACGCCGCCAGCACTTCGGGGGTGGGCGCGTACGGGTCGTCGGGGACAGTGTTAGCGACCTGCCAGAACATTGTCCGCGAGCAGTCCGCCGCCTCAATGTCGTCCTCGCCCCCCTGACGCACCACGTCGCGCCAGAACATGCCCTTCTTGCCCAGGTTGTAGTTCTTGGTGCCCTCGGCCGAGTAGGTCGGCTCACCCTTGTCATATGTCTCGACGAGGAGCTCCTCCGACCAGCGGCGCTGCGAGTTGACCGTGAGAAGCTTCTCCGTCCCTTCCATCTCTTCCACCGCAGCCTTGAGCTGCTTGGAGGTCGCTACCGGTTCGTACCAGCACGTGGGGGGCTTCCAGTTGGGATCGACGGAGACGAGTGAGCCGGTGGCGGGCTTCGCCGCACCGCCGCCGGACTGCTTGACCACGATGTTGGACCGTCCCACTTGGGAGTACAGCTCCCGTCCCGAGGCACCTCCTTCTGCGTCGCCAGGTTCAGAAGGGTTCCGGCCGTCGTCCTCCCCGATCGCGTTAGCAGAGTGCGCCGTGGCCAGGCCCAGCGCCAGCGTCACGGCAGTCGCACTCACAACCATTCGGATACGGGTCTGTGGCATCACTGGCAGCCTCCTTGAGTCGTCGTCGACGACGTGGTCTGCCAGATGCCCTTACTCTTGGCCAGCTTGGTCCGATACAAGGCTTGCGCCTTGTCGGCCGGGGTTTTCGTAACCTTCTTCGTCTTGCGGTTCTGTGTGGACGCCTTGCTCTCGTCCACACAGTAGAAGAGCGTGCCCGAACCGTCCTGGCTGATCCGGGCCTGAGGTTTGTACGCTCGTGTCTTGCCGACAAGCGTCAAGTCCTTGTCAACGAAGCCGCTGATCCACTTCTTGCCCGTGAACAGGGCCTCTCCGGTGTTGTAGAACGCCATGGGCTGTGCTTCGGGATCACTCGCGATGATCGCCGCGTAGGAGCTGAGGAGTTGCTGGCCTCCGTCGTCCATGACGGCCTGCAGCTTTGGATCGCTGCTCGTCCAGCCATCGAACTGCACCTGGAACGACTTGGGCAGCTTGATCTCCGGCCGCTTGGACCCATCCGGTTGCGACGGTGCGCTGGCGGAGGCCGACGCATCCTTGTCCCCCCCGGCGCCCTTGATCTTGTCGGATGCATCGTCATCGCCACCTCCCGAGCTGCAGCCGGTCAGCAGCAGCGCGGTACTCACGGTGGTGGCGACCGCAACGGGCAGGAAACGGCGATTCACGTCTGAACTCCTGGGTGGTACGAGGTTTCTGAGCGGTACACGCTACCTACGGTGCAGATGGTTTCACGAGGGGTTTCTCCGGCATGGCGCCGGGTCCGCGGTGGCTGAGATCTTGCGCACCCGAGGCACACAACCCAGGCACCACCATGCGAACAGGACAAACGCTGGGTCCAGACCTGCCGCCACGAACTCCTGGACCCCACCCTCATCTGAAACGAACACCACCTGCGCCACGCGCTACGCCAGTTCGAACTGCACTACAACACCCACCGGCCCCACCAAGCGATAGAGCAGGCAGCACCCGTGCGCGCCGCCCCCGAACCACTCGCCCCCGCACAGACAACGCGGCTGAAGGTGCGCCGGAGAGACCGCCTCGGCGGAATCCTGCACGAGTACTAACATGCCGCTTGAACTGCACGGATGGAGTTTTCGGCAGGCGCAGGTGCCGCAGCCGTCGAGCTCGGTGTCGGATTCGTTCCCATCCGGAAGGGCGAGGGCCTCTTCCCAGGCGACAAAGTTGTGCGTCATTCGTCTCCCGACTACCGACGTCTTCGTCACACGCTGCGCCTTCAGCGATCCTCGTTGGGTCCGGGAGACCGCATCCTGCTGGTCGATGACTGGATCGAGACCGGAAGCCAGGCCGCGGCCGCCAGGAGCATGGTTGAGGCATGCGGCTCCACCTGGGTGGGGTGCGGCGTCATCGTTGATCAGCTCACCGATACGCCGACGAACGCTCTCGGCACCGTTCGAGGGCTGTTGCCTGCGGAGGAACTCCCGCCGTGCGAATCCTGAGGGCAGCAGGCCTAACCGTGCGCGGTCCAGGCCTGCTCCTCGGCGGCACGGCTCAGAAGCCTGACATGCACTTACGCATAGGCACGGTGCTTGCTGTCCCGGCCAGTTGAGGTGGGTATCGCGTCATTCTCGGCTTCCACATCAGTTTGTGATCATCGGTTTGATAGATCTTGTGCCGATCCGGGGCCAGCCCGGCCCGGTACCGAACTGAGGAGCACACCGTGACAAGACCGTGGCTGGGCATAGCCTGCCGTGGCGCCCTGGCGGCGTTACTCGCCGCCACTCTCCTGCCCGCCGCAGCCTCTTCGGCCGGCGCCGACGACAGCCCGGTGCTCAGCATGCGCACCTACGCGCTCCCGCTCGGAGCGAAGCCCACCCTCGCGCAGCTTCAGAACGAGGGGGTGATGAAGCGGCTGCAGGCCCGGGCCCAGGAGGAGCATGCACAGGCCTCGCTCGCCGCGGCCGAAACCGTGGGCCCCGCCGCGACGTACGCGGACCTCGATCAGGAACCGTCGGCCACGCCGCCCCCGCCTGCCGCTGCTGTCCGGCCGCAGCGCTCGGCGCTGGCCGCGGGAGATGCTGTCTACCCGGAACCGTCGCGCAAGATGACGCTCGACGAGTGCCGCAACGCCCTGGGCAGCACCAAGAAGTTCTACGTCAAGTCCCGGTTCGCCGTGTGCACCGGCACCTCTTTCATCCAAACCTGGTTCCGCAACAACACGCCGATCGGGCAGAGCAAGTTCAACCTGCGGGTCGTGGGCGCGATCCCCAAGAACAGCAGGAAGATCGACTACACGTTCCACTTCAGTGAGATGGCCAGCAGCCCCGACGTTCCCGCTGCCGCACTGAAGATCTCCGTGAAACCGGAGATCAAAACGAGCTGGCCCTCGACCGCCCGCTACACCTACGGCGGCACCCTGCCCGGCACGAAAACCTTCGGCGAGGCCCAACTCACCAAGTCCTACACGCACAGCATCACCGCCAAGCCCGGCCAGGGCGCCGCCGGCCTCGACACGATCTTTGCCGTGTATGAGCCGGTCGTCAGCCTCGCGCCGCCGGCCCCCTGGTCGCTGAGCCCTCCGACCAGCACGAAAATGTTCGTGCTGGCCCCGCGGTGGGAGGCGGCCAAGTACCTGGCGAACTCCACCGGCAGCGGCAACCCCGACAAGCGTGGCGCAGCCGCCTTCAGCTACGTCGTCCCGCTGATCTACCACACCAAGGACGGGGCGGTGGAGCAGGAAGTCGCCAAGCACATCAAGACCGCCTTCACCAAGCCTGAGGACACCAAGCCGTACATGTCGGCGAAGAAGGTGCCCGGGCAGCTCCCCGATGCTCCGCTGCACCGCACGCGGCACAAGGACCGGATCGAGGCCAACGGCAAGGCCGCCATCGCCCAGTGCAAGAGGTACTGGGGTGCCAACTACACCCAGGGCGGGGCGCGCGAATGCGACGAGTACCCGTTCGCCTCCACGCTGGAAGGCGCCGCCGAGCACAGCTACAACGCGGACGCCAAGAAGTTCAACTTCTCGTCCAAGCCCCTCAAAGCCGTCCACAACCGTGACGCCGGGCTCCTACTCAAGAGCTTCTACGCCAAGAACCGGATGCTCGCCGACACCGACGACGACGGCTTCCTCGTGAAGATCACATCCTGACAGCGTCGGGGCGGCCAGCGCATGCCGGCCGCCCCTGCCCCGCCCCGGTCAGCGGGCGGGGAAGAACTGCACCAGATACCGCTCGATGCCGACGACCGGCTCCTGCGACTCCCGCAGTGCAGCGAGCTCGGACCGTCCCGTGCAGTGCACCCGCACCCGCCACGGGCCCTTCCTACCGAGCTCGACCAGATCGTCGGTACGTCCCAACGACGGCGTCCACACGGCGACATCACCGCTCACCGACTCAAATCCCACCTCGCCCCGCACATCCCACGCGGCGCCCTCCTCCGCGGGCGGATCCCCGTCCCAGACCTGCACCGTCACCGCCGCAGTATGCGTGTGGCCGGCACTGCAGACATCGACGCGGCCGGGAAACGCATTCACGAACACCTCGGCATCGAAGGCATCGGGAAACTCAACCGGCAGATCAGCATCCCAGGACTCCTGAAACGAGAACGCAAAGGAGTCCACAAACACATCCAACCGCCGCTCCTGAACCAGCTCAGCCACGAAAGTCACTCCCACCCGAACGTCTGGCACAAGGAACACGATCGTAAAGCCGCAACCCCACTCGGAGGTAGCCGCCACCAAGCCGACCCGCCAGTCCGGTCAGCTGGTCATCCACCGCTTTCGCTTCCGGGAGCGGTTCATCGGTACGGAGCTCGTGGCGGCCCGGATGGAACTCAAGCAGCAGTGCGCCTGCCGAAAATGTCGTCCATGCAGCTCAGAAGCCTGGTCGGTGATACGGCAGGATGAGCACTCGTGCTGCTGCGTCTCGCCTACCTGACCGTCACCAACCTGTTCGCCGCACTGCGGCTACTGCCAATGAGCGACCGCGACAAGGACGCGGAAATCCTCGCCCTGCGACCTGCTGTAATGCGGGGGGGGGCGGAGTGTGAAGGTCCCGCAGTTTCGCAGGGGCCCCTCCCGTGAGCGGAAGATTTCGCCTCGAGAGCAGCGTCACTCACACGTGCCGACCGCTGCACAGGAAGACGGCCAAGACGATGGTCGTCGCCAAGGGCCCGAGCAGTGCGTGCCGGGCGGCGGGGGCGAGGCGCCGGACGCCGGGGGCGAAGTAGAGAGGGAGCAGTGCAGCCGCGGTGAGGCCGATCTGGATCGCTGACAATTGCACCGACGGGACCACTGAAGTCAGCGGCTGCGCCCAGGCGATGGACACCAGAGCCAGGACAAAGACGGGGCCGAATGTGATCAACGCCGTCCAGCTCCAGAAGAACAGAGCGAGGTACCAACAAGCCGGCCAGTCGGGCAGTTCACGGGGTTTGACGTTCCGGGTGACGTTCACGGATTTATTCTGTGGTCGACGATCAGGTGGCCACATGAGTACGAGTACGCAGCGAGTCCTCACGCTCTACTCAGCGAGGCACGCGCCTGTCCAGGAGGCACCAGCCTGCCGGCACCGCCCTGCGCATTCCGTCACCCTATGGGCCGCAATCCGTCAGTTCCCCCGCGTTGGGGACTGCGCTCGTTGTCGGACTCACGATCATGGTCACGCTCGTCGAGCGCCCGTCGTACTCGCCCTGGGCGCCGCGAGTGTGTACGCCGCCTGCTAGGCCCCAAGTTGAGCGCCGCGCTCGTCGCCGGGCACACGACCCTCGCCACGCTCTACTTCATCTGGGACTGTGCCCCCGCCCCCGCGGGGCACCGCCAGCGGCTGTACCGAGCCAGACCCCCTCGACGGTGATGTCCCAGGGGGCGTATCGCTGGGTGGTGTACGCCGGCGCGAATCGCAACCCCTGTGTGATGTAGACCACTTGGTGGTGTTGTTTGAGCAGCTCAACGTGGCTACCGGCGATCAATTGACCACTCAACGAACAAGTTTCTGCCCCCCATCGCTTAACTCTGAGGGGTCCCCCGAACGGTCTAGGGATGCAACCGACCAACCCCGGCACGCAAAGGACCACAGCCGGGACGACACATGTAAGGAGGGAGTCCGTGAGGCATCCCGAGTCCCGGTACACGCTGCGTCCCAGCGCCTACCGGCTGACCGCCTCGGACACGCACGCCACCCGGCTGCTGCCCCGCCCCGCCTCGCAGGTACACGCGGACCCCCGCACCGCCGTGCACCCCGCCTCCGGCCGCCGAGACCTTTGCCCGCTCGGGGACCGCATCCACCTGGAGGCCATGTGACCGGCCCCCACGAGTTGGCCGAGCCCGAGGACCAGCCCATGCGCGGCCGCGGTTAAGAAGACTTCATCCGCGACCACATGCCCGAGTTCATGCGCATCGCTCTCCAGCAGCTGCGCAACCTCCACGACGCCGACGACGCCGTCATGGAAGCCGTGCTCCAGATACACGCCAAGTGGCCACGCGTTCAGGCGCACGCCAACCCCTCAGCCCTGGCCAAGCGCATGGTCCGCCACGCCGCTGTCGACTTCTACCGCAAGCGCACCCGGCATGACGCCCGCCACACACAGATGAGCGAACAGGCCATCGACGCCGACACCCTCATGGAAATGCGCGGCTACGCCCCCCTCGACGATGCCTGGGCCGTACTCGCAGAGCGCGCGCCGCGCCAGGCCGAGTGCATCCGCCAGCGCTTCTACGAGCGCAAGACGAACACGGAGATCGCCACCGACCTGGACATCACACCCAACTCCGTTGCCACCAGCATCCACCTGGGTCTCAAGACCCTCCACACACTCATGAACCTCACCTCGGGAGACAAGGGGGACACCTGATGATCGAGGACGTCCTGCGCGCCGAAGCGCAGGTGCTTCACGACATGGTCAGCACACACGACACCGAGGACTTCATCCGTCGCCTCAAGCAGCGCATCGAGGACACCCCGCCACGCACCGCCCGGGTCCAAAGCTCCTACCGGCTCGCCCCAGTCCCCGCCCGCAACGCGCCCCCCACCCAGAACGGGGCCACTCCCCCAACCCGGCCCCCCGCGACGCCACGTCTTCGACGCCGACGTCCCACTCCGATCATGCCCAGCGACCCACACGTCCAGGGCAGCGCCGTCCTGGACTATGTTCGAAGGCTGTGCACCACGCTCCTGCGCGCCAGCGACTTCACTGCCCTGATCGCGGCCTTCGACCAGACCTACGATGCTGCGGGCGCCCGCACCTTCGCCTGCCTGCAGTACACCCGCAGCCGCAACGAGACCGCCCTGTACTGGTGGCGCTTCGCCGCCGGCGGAGGCGACCCCCTCGCCGCCCACCTCCTGGCCGCCCACCACTCCGCCCACGGCAGCCTCAGCGACGCCCGCAGCTGGCACGCCTTCTCCCGCTACCTCGGCTACAACCCCATCCGCCACCTGCCCACACCACTCGCGCTGAAAGCCGAATCCCCCCCCCGCCGCCACCACCACTGTGTCCCATCCCGCTCACCGACACGGACCTGCAGCAGTTCGATCTCCAAGACCGGCTCCCCCGCCACCTCCTCTAACACTGACCACCGTTGACCAGGAGCCAACGTCATGCACCCGTCCAGCGAACCAGCCGCCCAACCCCCGCGCACCCCTGTATGGCGCTGGCTGCGGGCTCAACAACGCCCCGCAGCCGCGCACTTCCTGCGTGGCCTCGCCTATGGCGCAGGCACCCTCGCCGCCAGCCTCGCTCTCATCTGGATACAGAAATAGCAAGAAACCCAAGGGCGAGGCGGGCCGCCGACATCAATATCTGCTCCGGGTGGCATACGGCACCAAGCGAGGATGCGCACTGCTGTGGACTCATTGCTTGACCCGGTCAAGTGCCGCCGTGCGCAGCCCGCTCAGGAGCCGGAGCTCATCAGACCAGCTCCGCAGGGCCCGGCGTTCCTCGTTCGCCGCCGCCACGGCGACGATTCGGGCCATGCCATTGTGGTGCTGGCACCGAGCGTCCGTGGTCGCGACCCGCAGCTCGTAGCGCGCGGCCTCCTTTGGGGACAGGCGCCCTGCGCTGACCTGCTCCAGCTTCTTCACGACGAGCTCGCGGCTTTGCTGTGGCGTCTTGGCTACTGCTCCCGACCGTTTCATACAGGCGGCCCACCGCCGGTATGCGGTTCGGACCGATGGGGCTTGTTCCACTGCGGTAATGACCTGATTGGACAAGGCCTGAAAGGTGTACTGGAGCGGGTCCCAGCCCGCCCCGTACAACTGAGCCCGCGCCCGCTGAACGCACCCGTCGGAGTTATAGAAGACTTCCCCGCCGCCAGGCAGCGGCACGACCTTCCGGTGGGCCCTGGTCCCGAACAGCGCGCGCTTCCAAAGGGCACGCTTCGCGCGGGGAACCGTTGCGACCTGGTCCGGAGGAGGCCCGCCTTGGCCAAGGTGCTGGCTGAGGCCGTATCCCGATAGGCGGGCCGTCTCCTTACTCAACAGGCTGTAGGGGTTGTGCGGTTCACCGGCAGCAGGCAGTGGCGGGGGAAAACGGTAGCGGAACCCTCGTGCTGCCATGCATGTGATGACGGACTGGTGCTGTGCCTGACTGAGTGCCGCCTGCTGGGTGGGCGAGAAGCGGGTCACTCCCCCGAAGGGGTAGCCGACGGCTGGCCGGGGAACGCGGCCCGGGTCATCCCGGACCGCGTTCAGGCCGACCAGCGCTATGGCGAGACAGCCAATGCCGATGACAACAGCACCAACGCGCCCTAGCGGACCCACTGGTTCGCCGCGACGTTCTGCCACAGCGCAGAGCCCTTGAGGCTCTTCCAGCCGCTGCCGGGATTCAGGTTGAAGGCCGAGCCGCTGTTACCCACACCCGACCAGACAACGGCCGTGTACCCGCTCTTGTTGTTGTACAGAGAACGCGCCTGGTCGAACTTCGCGTACCGCAGCAGGTTCTTGTTGCTGTCGCTCACCGGTCCGGGCGCTCCCGTCCAAGTCCGGGAGTTGTACGCATTGGCCGAGGACGGCTGTTCCACGGTGTAGGCGCACAGGTTGCCCGAGGGGCAGGCGGAGGCCTGGGCCGGGGCGGTGGCAAGCAGGACGCCTCCGGTGGCGAGAACCCCTGCCGTAAGGGCAGCAGCAACGCTTTTCTTGACCATTATCTCTACCTTCTTTCGCTTTCCATGGTTTCTGTGGCTTGCTGGGATGGAGCGGTCCGACCTTCATTCCCCCGTGGACACGTACGGGGGATCTAAGACGACCGACGACTTCCTTCTCATCACGACCGTCCGATCAACAGATTGGGCCGCCGATGAACAGGGCCCGAAGCCGAACCTTGCCGGTTCGCTCACGGACAAGAATGGCTGGAGTGTTGCGAGCGGATCGACGTGATTTGGTCTGGCCCGAAGATCGACATACCGGACACGCTCTTCACCATGTCGCTACGTATCCACTTCACGGCCGCAGATCTGGCCCGCACCAGGCTGGCCGACGGGCCCCGTCCGATGATGGAGCTGGATATTGCGCTGCGATTGCTGCAGGAGGGCAGTCATCCGACCCGGTTCGGGGCCTGGCGCAAGGAATCGCTGCGCCGTCTGTCACCGAGAGTGAGGCGGCTATTCGATCTGATCCCGCCGACGGGCTGGACAGTGGATTTCCTCGACCACGCGACTGCCAGCAGCATCGACGAGGCGCTTGAGCGGGTGCAGGCCACGCCCGCCGCCCGTATCCGCAAGGACATGGAGACCTGGGCCGGACGCGACCGCCAGCGCGCCGTGCCGGCCTGGACCCAGTCCCTCGGTAGCGACAGACGACTACTCAGGGAACTGGCCGATACCGCCGCCCACGCCCACCAACACGTCATCGCCCCGTACCAGCAGCACATCGATGCCCTTAGCCGCGCGGATCAGGCACTGCGCACCCGCCAGGCCGCCCACGGCGGACTCCAGGCCTTGCTGTCGGGACTCAACCCCCGCTACATCAGGTGGAAGCCACCTGTTCTGGAACTCACCATGGCCTCCGGCAGCGCAGGCGACATCCATCTCGCGGGCCGCGGCCTCCTCCTGATCCCCTCAGTCTTCGGGGCGGTATACCCCGCGCTGGACGACACAGCTGAACCCCAGCCGTGGCTGACCTACCCCGTCGGCCTTCGCGACACAGACCCCTTCCTACCGCCCACAGACACCGCACGAACCCTCAGTACCATCCCCGACTCCCTGGCCACGCTCATCGGCCACACCCGCGCAATCGTGCTGTGGACCATCGCCCACCACCCTGGCTGCACCACCACCGAGCTTGCCCGCCACGCCGGCATCTCCCCGGCCAGTGCCAGCCAGCACGCGACCGTTCTCCGCACCGCCGGTCTTTCCCACACCACCCGGCACCACAACACCGCCCTCCACACCCCGACTCCGCTCGGATCCAGCCTCCTCAACACCACCGCTTGACACCCCCAGCCCCTGCCTACCTCCGGCTTCGCCGTCTTCCTCGTTGTCGGCGAGCGTGCCGACTTCTCCGGTGCCGCCGCATTCGCCGCAGGGGAGGGTGGTTTCGTTGCCCTCGTGGTCCTTGACGGTGACGGTGCCGCCGACGCAGTTTCCGCATGCGGGCCCCTTGGCCTCCAGGAGCCGCTTCGTCAGGTTGATCAGCCTGGTGTAGCGACCCAGAGGCCGTTGACGCACGCACCAGCGCCTCATCGAGCGACGTAAGACATGCTCGGGAGCTGGTCGCGTGCGTCGATCGAGCGGCGGCACGTCGCGGCTGCACGCACGGCGGAGCAGGCGCACCCTGGAGATGTAAGCCGTTGCCGGGAGGTGCGCGATGTCGTATCACGAGGGCTCCCCCTGGAAAGAGCCCCAGCGGACAACCCGAACCCGTCGCCGAGTCGTCCTCGGTGGCGGGCTCGCCCTGGCGCTGTTCATCATCCTGGCGGTCATGGAGATCAGAGCGGCGGTCATCGTCGTTGCCCTGGCTCTCTTCACCGCGCTCGTCCTGCTCGTCGGCAGCACGGTCAGCAAGCACCGCCACCCGTAGCCCCGCGAGTCTGCCTGCCGGGTTTTGCGAGCACGGCCGGCAGTTTTCTGTAGCTCTGGGGTATCGGAGCGCTTCTAGATCCTCCAGGAGCGGATCTGATCGGCCGCGGTGTAGACATCCGCCTTGGCGGTCATCAACTGCTTGGTGAGCTCGACGAGTTCCCCGAAGGGCGCGTCCAGACCCTCTCCGGAGGCGTGCATGTAGGCGACGGTGGTCGCGCAGGCGAAGCGGACGTTGTAGGCGGGCAGGGGGCGCAGCAGGGCGAGGGTCTGCAGCAGGGCTGCCGCGCGCCAGGAGGGGTCGGAGTCGTAGCCCAGGCGGGGCGGGTCTACGCGATGGCGGGCCACGGTCGCGACGAGCGCGGAGAAGTCGGACACCAGCGGTTGGTCGGGCAGGGCCGCTTCGTGCTGCTGCAGCAGCCAGGGCACGTTGATGTGCAGGACGGGTGCCATGGGTCAGGCGGCTCGTCCTGTCGCGCTGGGGGCGGGCCCGTCGTCGAGTCCGGCGGCCGCGATGGCGTCGGCGAGGTCCGGGTTGCGGAAGGTCGCCTGGAAGACCTCGGCGGCTTCCCGCAGCGCCCGGTGGCGGGCGATCTTGTCTGCGGTGGCCTCGCGGACGACGGCCTTCATGGTGGTGCCGCGTTCCTGGGCGAGGGCGCGCAGCTCCTCAAGCTCCTGGTCGCTGAATTCCACATTGAGAGCGGGCATGCAAGAACGGTACCGCTGAGGTACCGGGGCGTAAATACATGCAGCTCAGAAGCTACAGATCGAGGTACCCAGCTGGACCATGGGGCAGTGCGGATCGCCTGGGGTGGCGCCCGCTTAACCAGGCGACGCGCGCGCCGGTGTCTCGGCACACGATGCGGGGGGGGGCTGCCGCGCCTGTGACCACCACGCGTCCGTGCGGCACGCGCTCCCAAGCGATGTCTGGCCGAATGGGGGCGTAGCGCCTGGGTCCGGCGCCGCTATCGCCGGGGGAGCTTCTTGATGTCCGCGGGGCCGGGAAGGTCGGCGGCGCACCCCATGTGAGCGACCACCTGGGAGATGGCGTGGGTGAGCGCCGTCAACCGGGTGCGCTCGCTCAGACCGAGTTCGTCCTTCAGCACGCCCTGCAGAGGTGGCTGGCCTTCTCCGCCCATCGCCACGGCCTTGTTGGCGCACCGCGCGTTGAATGTCATGGCTGATGGCCCGGTCTGTTCGATCTGGGCGTTCTCTCCGGCCTGAAAGACGGTGGTCTGCTTGCTGCTGGCTGTCTTCGCAGGTATCGGACTTGGTGCCCAGCGCACGGTGATGTTGAAGGTGCGCTTAGAGGGGTAGGGGACGTCACACCCGGGATAGATCGTGTCGACGTTTTCTTTTTCCGACAACCGGCTTGCAGCGACGGCGAAGGTGTCCAGAGGCGAGTCCCGTGGCACCCGGTCGCTGCCCAGGCGTTCGCGCAACTCCGCCTCTGCCGGGCCATCGAAGATGCCCACGCACGCCTCGCTGATCGGGTCGGTGGGCAGCGGTGTCCTGGTTGCCTTCGGATCGGCCGGGGGCCCGCTACCGCATGCCGAACCGGTCACGATGAGCACCGCGCACGCCGCGACACAGCGCCAGATGTCGGTGCCTTGGCCCACGAGTAAATCGCCTCTCCCCCACGCTGATCACACCCCACCGGAGCCTGATCGTCGCATACGCGGCGCCGCAGAACTCCGGTAGCCGGTGGGGGCTGGGCATTCTGGCCCGGAAGCATGACGCCAACGCAAACGCTTCCCACTGACACCGTGCTGCAGACGTCCCCGCCGCGGCCCGCGTGAATTGGCAGAAGCGCTGGATGGGGTGCGTGCCTACCGGTGTCGGCTTGTGACTGGATCGCCGGCCCCGTGCCGTGGTGGCGTTGCCGAGCTGCCCGGCTGCCAGCCCGGCCCCATCTCCGCCGACCTGTTCACTGCCAACTCACCACAGCTGGCGCACTTATCTCTGTACTCCGCGGCGCACTTTGAGAAGTACGCCGACACCGGGCAGAACCGGTAGGCGCTGGCCAGACCATCTGCCTCTCATGCTGCTGCCGGTCGTGGTCCGCAAAAACCCGCCGCGTTGCGTGTTCCGCGCCGCGTAGCCCCTCACTCCCGCGACGGCACCCTGGCAGCCAGGTTCGACAACAGTTCTTCGGCAGCCTGGACGTCCACCTGGCTCCCGATCACCACCGCTGCGAGCACGCCCAGGACACCGTGCGCCTCAGCCAGCGTCAGCACGGGGAGCAGCGAGGCCGACGGGTCCACGGCGATCGGAACGTCGGCAGCGAGATCCATGCCCGGCACAACGGCGTCGGCCGGAGACGGGCGCGGGAGACCTGCAATGTTGCCCGGGCGGTACCCAGCGTGAAATACAAGCGTTCGTCGTCGCATGCCTCCCCACGCTGACCACCGCCCCGAACAGTTCTTTGCTCAACTGGACGAGCACTGGACCCAGAAGAAGCTCCGGGGCCGCCGGCCACGCACCCCAGCCGCTGAGGGGAAACCTGCGGCCGCGCCGCGACGGCCTTGACTGTCATGCTCTGCAGGGCCGCAGCTGGCCCTGGCCACGTGGCATCGGGTGATGTAGCAGCGCGGGCCGCCGGGAAACAGCGAGGGAGTGATCGAGGTGCCTGAACCGCGGGACGTACGCCGCACGGTGCGCGTGCTGCCCCCCAGCCGACGAGGCTGCTGAGGCACTCAGGACGTGGAGTGGGCAAGAGAGCACCACCGTGGATCTGTGCGGTCTCGACGCGTCCGGTGTCGATCTCACCGGCGTCGACGTGGCCATGGGCCTGTTCATCGAAACCCGCCTCGAGGGCGCGGTCCTGGCCGACACTGACCTGTACCGCGCTGATTTGGGATACGCCGTCCTGGAGCGCGCCGACCTCAGCCGGGCCTGCCTGGCCAAGGCAGTACTGGACTACGCGAGCCTGCAGGCCGCCATGCTGGCCGACGCGAATCTCGGCCGCGCTGACCTCTATAAGACCGATGCCCGTGGGGCTTGTTTCCGAGGAGCAAGCCTCCGCGGCGCTTTGCTCCTGGACGCGCGGCTCGAAGGAGCGGACCTCACCGGTGCGTCGGTACAGGAAACGTCCTTCAAAGCGCACCTCGACGAGCACACCTTGGTGGACGGCCTCACCGGCAGCGTGTACGGGCCCGCGTACATCACGGCCGACGGTGCGCCCAGAGAGCTGGCGGGCCGTGACCTGGAACAGTGGCTGCAGCAGCGCGGCGCCACAGTGCAGGTCCTCAACGCCCCGTCGGCCACCACCACGTACTACGCGAAGATCAGCGAGGGATACCCGCGCAGCCACCCGCAAGGCATTGTGCGCCGCAGCACGGCTGATGGCCTCACCTCGGATCACGCGTTCACCCGGAATCTGCGCTGGGAGCCCACTGAGTACCTGCGCCTGTACGAGCTGGGACACAACGACACCGACCACGTCGAGATCAGCGAGGCTGAGGCCGCCGCGTTCATCACCCGGCTCACCAAAAACCCTCCCCTCTGACCCACCTCCAGCCGCGAACGGCCGCACTTGGGGCTTACTCACACCCGAGTGTCATCAGGGAAGTACTGCTCGCAAACTTCAGACACCGCTGCACCAGGCCAGCCCCGAAGACGGCTTCAGCCCGGCTGCGGGCAATGAGGTCTACGGCAAATGTCACACGAGCCGCATCGCCCATCATGAGCTCACCGCAGGCAACCGCGGGTGCGGGGAGCACGGAATGCGCCGCCGGTACGTCTACGACGTCCGGGGACCATCCCCGCGGGTGCGGGGAGCACACTGCTCGACCTGCTGTTTTGTCAGCCGGTAGAGCCGTTTCGGAGCAGTTTCTTCGAATCCGGCAAAAGCAGCGAAAGAGGCATGGCGTCAAGTCAGCCTTTGCCGAATCGGCGGCGTTTCGCAGCGTTGCTCCAGCCGGGCTTCGATGGGGCGGGGGCCGGTGGGGTCTGTGTGTTCGGGCGGCGGATCAGGGTCAGGCCTTCGTGGTTGACGGGGTGCCAAGCGTGGTCGTGGGTGCGGAAGGTGAAGCCCTGTTCATTGTTGGTGGTGTGGGCGAGCAGGGCGCGGCCCTGGCCTGCGTATTGCTGGACCTCGTTCCACAGGACGTCGCGGACGCGGGCGGAGGGGTTGCCGATGAAGACGCCTGCGGAGATTTCGAGGAGCCAGCGGGTGAGGAATCCTCGGAGGCCGGGTGGGCAGGTGGTGAGGACGATGACGGTCACCAGATGACCGCCTCGTCCGCGTCTGTGGCCATGTCTGCGGAGCCGTAGTTGACTCCGGCTGCCTGTGGGTGCCTGAAACTCAGCCACCGCTGCTGACCTCGGCGTGGCGGTTGAGGCCGGGCAGGGCGAGATCCTGAGGCATAGCTCTACGACCGGGGACAGGTGCGCGACCAGCGTGCCTTCTTGGTCCGGATCACCACTCGCCAGGCGCTCACCCTGCGCTGAACACCAACGGTCCCCGACGGCGGACGTCAATCCTTCCAACGCAGCGGACCTGGCCTACCTCGTCCAGGCCGCCTTCATGGCTTGGGGCCGCTTCGGCCACGAGTTCTTCACCAGCTGGCCCGCCAGGGAGATAGCCGATGAGCCATATAAGCGAGCGAAGAGGAGAAATCATGAAGGCAGTGCGTTACCACTCCTACGGCGGCAGCAACGTCCTCGTCTACGAGGAGGCAGACCGGCCGGTGCCAGGTGTGGGCCAAGTAGTGGTGCGGGTGGCCGTCACCTCGTACAACGACGCGGACTCCGGCCTCCGCGCGGGATTGCGACAGGACATGCTGCCACTGGCCTTCCCGCACATTCCCGGCCTCGACCTGGCCGGAGTCATCACCGAGGTCGGCGAGGGCGCGCCCAACTGGAGCGTGGGGGACGCGGTGGTCGCGCTGCTGCCGGCGGACGCGCCCGGCGCGGCCGCCGAATACGTCGCCGCACCTGCCGAGGCGCTGACCACCGCCCCCCGCACCCTCGAGCTGGCCGACGCCGCGGCCCTGCCCCTCGTCGGGCTGACGGCATGGCAGGCCCTGTTCGAACACGCCGACCTCAAGCCCGGGCAGAACATCCTGATCAACGGCGCAGGCAGCGCAGTGGGCGGCTACACCATCCAACTGGCCGCGCAGGCCGGTGCCACCGTGACCGCGACCGCCGGTACGCCGCGCAGCCGCGACCGTGTCCGCTCCTATGGCGCGGACCGGATCATCGACTACAACGCGACCCCCGTTGTGCAGGCGCTAGCCGGGCGACACTTCGACGTGGTGCTGCAGCTGGCTCCCGCAGGACCCGAGGAGAACGCGCAGCTGGTGGACCTGGCCGCCGACGGCGGAGCCTTCGTAAGCGTCACCACTCCCGGCCCGCAGGACCGCCGCGTGCCCGCGCCGGCCGGCGTAGACCAGGTGGACGGCGACCTGGGCGTTTTCGATCGTGCCCGCGGTGCCAGGTCCTTCTTCACGTCCACGGCCTCGTCGACCACCAGCACCGCCTGGACGCCGTGCAGGTGTCCCACTACGTAGTCGCGCAGGTCGACGCGTAGGCGGTCGGCGTCGCACTTGGCCCGCCCCAGCAGGTGCTGCAGCTCGTCCGGGGTCCTCTCTCCGGCCCACTCGACGATGGTCCAGCAGCTTTTGCCTGGTAGGGCCGACAGCAGCCCGAGCATCAATCAACTACCGTGCCCGACACCGGGGTTCGACCTGCGCGGATTGTCCTGCGAGCCGGCTCATCAGGCCCTCGAACGCTTTCTTCCAGCGGGCAGGGTCTAGGCTGCGCCCTGCGGCCACTGCATGATCTCCAGTCTTCACGCACCGATGATCAACGGTGGCCACACCCGTTCCACAACGCGTCAGGGACGCGCGGCGACCGCCTGACGTCCTGTGTCTGGAGGAGATGTGCAACGTGGCGAAGTCTGGTGGGCCGAGTTCGACGAGCGGCGGCTGGTCGTACTGCTGTCGGGAGATGAAGCGTCCGGGATCCGGGTGATGCAGGTCGTCGCTCCGGTGGGCACCGACATCAGCGGTCTGGGCATCGAAGTGGCAGTAGGAGCCGTGGAAGGACTGCCCTGTGAAGGCGTGCTGCGGTTCGCGTTCCCACGTCCGGGCTTTACCCCTTGCACGTGGCTGACCACCGTGTCCCGAGACGACCTGATCGAGCGGGCGGGCGCCCTGTCGTCCGCGAAGCTCAGCGAGATCGAGGATGCCCTCCGACTCGCTGGGCAGGAGAAGGAGTGGACCTCGGCGACGACCGCGAAGCTCAGCGAGATGAGGGACGCTCTGCGTCTCGGCGGACTCGCGTAGACGGAAAAGGGCCGGACGCCCCCGAGGACATGATCGGTCTCGTCAAAGCGATCGACGCCTCACCGCGCACCCCACCGCTCAGCGGGCGACCCAACGGGCTCGAAACCTCACCCCTGGCCTCGGCACGCGCGTCAAGTCGCTCCGATTCCTGCTTCGTGACCGCGGCAGCAAGCACACTGACGCCTTCGACGCCGTCTTCGCGGCTGAAGGCATCGATGTGCTGCGAAGCGCTGCGAAGCATCACGCATGAACGCCCACTGCGAGCGCGCCATCGGCACGATCCGACGAGAGGCGCTCGACCACGTTCTGGTCACGAACGAGGCCCACGCCCGACGCGCCCTCGCCGAACTCCAGGAGCATTACAACTCCCACCGGCCACACAGGTCGCGAGACCAACGGCCACCTGAAGCCCCGGAAGCGCCGCCGGTCCTACCCGTGGGCACGCCGTGCAAGCTCCCGCGCACACGTATCCTCGGCGGAGTCATCAACCAATACCAGTACGCGGCTTAACCTGCGGCAATGACTTTTCGAACCCCACACGGTCGGCCCGCGCCGTTCCTCGGCGGTGGGGACGTCCAGACCGAGAATGTCGCGGTGACCGTCGGCGTTGACACCGACCGCGATCAGCGCGTGGACGTCGACAATGCGACCGCCCGCACGCCCCTCCGGACACCCGCTCTGAAGCCAGGACGGACGCCCAGCTCAACGGAGAGCCCGTACGCCACACATGCACCGACTCATCGACGCACGGCGAGTCAGCCTCCGGGGGTGTTGTAGTTGACGATCCCCTCCACCATGAGAGCGGCCGCACCGGCCAACGGGTTGGTCGCTCCCATGCCCACGACGTCGGGCAGCCTGTGCGCCTCGCTCTCGGTGACGGCGACCATGCCCCAGAACGCGTTGAAGCCCGAGGGATCCGCCGGCTTGTCGGTGGCGGCCTCCACGGTCAGGACGCCTCCCGCCTCGGCCACGGTCAACGCGCCCATCTGCCGCAGGGTGTCGTAATTCCGCTCCTCGGCGGCCACTACGCTCCAACCCGCCACCTCTGCCTGCCGTATGGCGTCGAAGAGTTTGCCCGGCGCGTCCGGCCCTGCGACAACGATGTCAGGCAGGACGAGGGCCACCGGTCCCTGTGTCATCGGCAGGGCGGACCGGATCGCCCCGTCGAGACCAGGTCCGAATGATTCGCCCTGGTAGACAAAGACCATCTGGAAGGTGTCGGCATAGCGAGCAAGGTAACTCACTGTGTCCAGCTTGTGTGTTCCGAATACGACGACCAGGCGCACATTGAGACCGCTCTTGACGAGTTCGACGACGGTTTCCAGGCTGCGGTCCAGAACGGTGACTCCAGGAGCCAGACAGTGCAACTCCTTCGAGTAGGGCGCATCGAAACGGGTTCCGTAGCCGGCGCAGGGCAGGATGACCGAAACATCAGGTACGGGTGTGGACGAACTCTGCATCGCGTAGCACTCCGGTTGTCTGGACGCTGGGGGATCTTGCACACCTCGCCGAGCACAGACTGCCCAGAGCCGGCCGCCGCCGAACCTCCGGCCCCACGCGCACCATAGCCACTGGGGGGGACTGTTCCCGGTAACTCCCAAAGGCCCATGTCTGCCGCCACATAGGCGAATTGGCCTACGCGACCATGCGCGATCAGGCGCGAACAGGCGCGATGACGCCAGGGCAACCGGCGGCTGCCCCGGCCGACACGCGACCTACACTGCTGCCGATCGAGCGCGGCGAAAACTCGACGAAAGACGAAAGAGGACGCTGAATGCGGGTGCTGTTGTCTACATACGGGACACGTGGCGACGTCGAACCACTGGTGGCACTCGCGGTGCGGCTACGGGCGCTCGGCGCGGCGGTGCGCATGTGCGCCCCGCCGGACGAGGAGTTCGCCGAGCGGCTCGCGGGTATCGGCGTGCAGCTGGTGCCGGTCGGGCCACCCGTCAGGGAGTTGATGCGCGAGAAGAGCCTGCCCTCGGCAACGGATCTGGCCCGCTACAGGGACGAGTTGGTCGAGATGCAGTTCGACACCTTCCCCGCGGCGTTCGACGGATGTGACGTGGTGATGGCGGCAGGTCTGGCGCAGGTCGCCGCGCGGTCCGTGGCCGAGGCCGCGGGTATCTCCTACGTGTACGTGAGCTATGCGGCGGTCCACCTCCCGTCGCCGCACCACGCGCCACCGCCGCGGCCGGGCTGGCCGAAGCCTGAGGTCGCCGACAACCGGACACTGTGGGAGTTGGACGCCCAGAACGTCAACGCACAGTTCGGCGAGGCACTCAACAGTCACCGGGCAGCCCTCGGTCTACCGGTGGTGGACAACGTGCGCGATCACATCCTCACCGACCGTCCGTGGTTGGCGGCGGACCCGGTCCTGGGATCGTGGCGGGAGACCCCCGGTCTCGACGTCGTGCAGACGGGCGCGTGGACCCTCGCGGACGAACGGCCCCTCCCGGCGGACTTGGCGAGGTTCCTGGACGCGGGCTCCCCACCGGTCTATGTGGGCTTCGGCAGTCTGTCCCCGGCCGAAGGCACCGGCGGCATGGCCGTCAAGGCGATCCGCGCACAGGGGCACCGCGTGCTCGTGTCCCGCGGTTGGGCCGACCTGGAGCTCGTCGACGACGGGGACGACTGCTTCGCCATCGGCGAGGTCAACCATCAGAGCCTGTTCGGCAAGGTGGCCGCTGCGGTCCACCACGGTGGCGCGGGCACGACGCTGACTGCGGCCCGGGCGGGCACACCGCAAGTGGTGGTACCTCTCCCGTTGTCGGACAACCCGTACTGGGCCGGCCAGGTGGCGGCACTGGACCTCGGTGCGGCCCTCGACGCTCAGGCCACGACCGTCGATTCTCTGGGCATCGCGCTCAAGACCGCCCTGTCACCCGAGACCCGGGCGCGTGCCAAGTCCCTGGGAAGCCGGCTCCGCGCCGACGGAGCGGAGGTGGCCGCGCGCCGGTTGGTCGACGGGGCGCGGTGAACGACGCCGCCCCGTAGCGCTCGGCCCGATCCGGGCGAAGGGGCCCCGGGCAAGGCCAACCCGTCAGGAGCTTTCGGCACGTGAGGACCACCATGGCCCTCGGTCGATCGCCCTGCGGCCGGTCACGCTGCGGCCGGCACCACAACCTCGGTTGCTAGCTTTCTGGTCCATGGATGACGGCGTGTACGTAGGCAATGCGGGCAAGGACGCGGCGGTGGACCGGGGGTGGTTGCTCGGGCACTTCAAGGAGCAGGGCGATCCCCGTCACAGTGACGCCGTCGAGGTCAAGTGGGGTGTCCATCCACGCGGTGAGCAACGGGCGCAGTGGGTGAAGGGCGAGGTGCGGACAGCTCTGCTGGTTCTCATCACAGGACGCTTCCGCATGGAGTTTCCCGGCCGCAGTGTGCTCCTGGAGCAGCAGGGCGACTACGTCGTCTGGGGCCAGGGGGTGGATCACTCCTGGTTCGCCGAGGACGACTCCGTGGTCATGACCTTGCGATGGCCTTCCGTCTCCGGATACGCCGTCCCCGACGAGGAGGGCGTGGCACGACCGAAGTGAGCCATTGGCCTCATGTGGTCCGCTATCTTCAGGCAAATCCTTTAATGTCGCATGCCGGGCGCAAACAGTGTTCCGTCACCGAATGGGTGTGGCGTTGATCACGGTTGACCACTTGATCGAAGCGCATTTAGCATCAACGCCAAATACGCCACCGCGCGGTTGACTAAATGAACAAGAAGCGCCCGCACTCGTCACCCTGCATGCACCTCACGTCATTTTACGGAGTTTTGATAGACAGCTAGCGATTTCCATGAGCTTGCGCGAGGCCTCGCTGACCCCATGAAAGTTCGGTCCGACATCGTGAACGGTCCGCCGTCCATGCTGATCGCGCAGCAGCGCAACGAGCGGCCGACCCGGCCGGACGACTGATCACCCCAGCCGATCACCCCAGCTGACCACCCCAGCCGTGGTCCGCCGAAGAACCTGGATCCGCAAGCATTGTTGATCCGCAAGCATTGTTTTCAGATCGCACTTTGATTGCAACGCACACATTCTGGACGTCGGCCTGACACTCGGTCAGTCTGATACTCCGGGAACGCCGGAACTGATTTCCCACTGATTTCCGCCGCGTCCTCTTCTCGTGAAGGGTAATCCGTGTCTTTACCCCGAATCGCAGTCAGTAATCATTCCGACGAAGAGACAAAATCCGCGCCCTTGTCACTGGCGCAGGAACGCCTGTGGGTCATGGCGCGCATGGACGGCGACGCCAGCGCTGCCTACAACGAGTCGATGCCCTTCGACATCCGGGGACCCCTGGATCGGGACCTGCTCATCAGGGCGCTGCAGCTGCTCACGGCCCGACACGAGGCCCTGCGCACCCGGCTTGTCCCCTCCGGGGGTTCGGCTCTTCAAGTCGTCGATCCGCCGGACACCGGGTTCCCGGTGGCCTTCGAGGATCTGACGGGACTGCCGGACGGGGCTGAACGGTTCACACGCATACGGTGGGAGGTGGAGGGCGCCCCGTTCCGCCTGGGTGAGGAGCCCATGGCGCGCGGCTGCCTGATAGCGCTCCAACCGGACCATCACGTACTGATCCTGGTGGCGCATCACATCATCTTCGACGGCTGGTCCCGCTCCCTGCTGCTGAAAGAGCTGGGGTTGGTGTACTCCGCGCTTCAGCAGGGGCAGGACGTCTCGCTGCCCGAACCGACCTGGCAGTACAGCGATTACACGCGCTGGCAGTGGGAGTGGATGTCGGGAGCCGAGCCAGCCTCGCACGCCGACTACTGGGCCACCGCACTGGCCGACGCCCCGGCGGTGATCTCCCTGCCCACCGATCGGCCCCGCCCGCCCGAACAGGGCTTCCACGGCGACCGGTTGCCCGTGACTGTCGACGAGAACCTGACGCGGGCCCTACGCGCCCTGGCTTCTGACAACGATGTCTCCCTCTATGCGACCGTCCTCACCGGCTGGTCCATACTGCTGTCCCGGCTCTCCGGGCAGGACGACATCGTGGTCGGCGCCCCCACGTCGAACCGCCGACGCGGCGACGTCGAGGGCTTGATCGGCTTCTTCGTCAACACCCTCGCCCTGCGCGCCGACCTCTCCGGCTCACCCAGTGTCAAGGATGCCCTGAAGCGGGTGAACCAGCGGATCCGTGACGCCCTCAAGCATGTCGACCTCCCCTTCGAGCGAGTCGTCGAACTGGTCAACCCACCGCGGAGCCCCGCCTACACGGCCCTGTTCCAGACCATGTTCGCCTGGGTCCCCTCCATGCGGAAGGAACTCGAACTGCCGGGTCTGGAGGTCGGGTTGCGGGAGGACGCCGCTCACGTACCCGCCAAGTTCGACATGGTCCTGGCCCTGGCCGATGAGGGCCGGCACCTCACCGGGGAGATCGACTACGCGGTGGCGCTCTTCGACCGGACGACGGTCGAACGGCACATACGTCAATTCCTGCGCGTGCTGCGTCTGATGACCGAACAGCCCGATGCCGAGATAGCCGACCTGACGCTGCTCGACGAGGACGAGCAGCGGGCACTCCTCGCCACCTTCAGCACAGGGCCCACCGTGCCGGACCCGGCATCGACGGACCCGGCATCGGTGGGCGTGCTGGAGCGCTTCGCCGCGCAGGTCCGCCAACGACCCGGGCAGTGTGCGGTGGTGGCCGACGACGCGGAGCTGGACTACGCGACCCTCGACCGCCGGGCCAACCGTCTCGCCCATGCGCTGATCGCCCGTGGTGCCGGTCCCGATCGAGTGGTGGGCCTGCACGTCGGACGTACGGCCGAACTCGTCGTCGGCGTGCTCGCCATCCTCAAGTCCGGAGCCGCCTACCTGCCCCTCGACTCCGGCCAGCCCCCGGAGCGGCTCACCGCCATGGTGAGTGACGCCGCACCGGTCCTCGTGCTGACCGACCGGAGGGACACCGCGGACGACGACGGACAGCTGTGGAAGCACCTGGCGAAGGTGGAGGCGGAGGGGACCCACGACGAGTCGTCGGCCGTCGACATGGACCGGACTCGGCTCGCCTACGTCATCTACACCTCGGGATCGACCGGCAGGCCCAAGGGTGTGGCGGTGACGCACGGCAGCGTCGTCAATCTCCTCGACCACTGGCACGAACTCATGGGGGACTCCCCCGGCGAGGCGTCATCGGCCTGGTCGAGCATCGGCTTCGACGCGTCGGTGCACGAACTCCTCGTCCCGTTGACCACCGGCGCCGTCCTCCATCTGGTCCCCGACGAACTCCGTACCGACCCTGCGGCATTGCTGGACTGGATGCGCGAACGCAAGGTCACCCAGGCGTTTCTGCCTCCCTCCTACGTCCTGTGGATCGGCGAGGACCCTGCCACCCGCCTGGCCGGATCACATCTGCGTCAGCTCCTCACCGGAGTGGAATCCCTGCCCGAGAGCATCCTGCACCGCATGCGTGAGCTGCTGCCCGGCCTGCGCGTCTGCTTCGGCTACGGCCCGACCGAGGCCACCCTCTACGCCACGGCCTACACCGACCCACAGCCGTACGAGCGGTCGTGTCCCATCGGGCGGCCACTGCGCAACACACGCCTGTACCTGCTCGACGACCGCATGCGTCCGGTACCCGTGGGAGTCACCGGAGAGGTCTATCTCGGCGGAGCGAGTCTGGCCCGTGGATATCTGAACCGCCCCGACCTCACCGACGAACTTTTCGTGCCCGACCCGTTCGTTCCCGGTGAACGCCTCTACCGCACCGGCGACTTGGCGCGCTGGCTGTCGGACGGCAACGCCGAGTACGTCGGCCGACGCGACGACCAGCTCAAGCTGCGCGGCTTCCGTATCGAACCCGGCGAGGTCGAGGCGGCGCTCCTTGCGGTCCCCGGGGTCCGGGAGGCCGTCGCCCTGGCCGATCGCGACTCACCCGGCGGCCCCCGCCTGGTCGCCGGCGTGGGATGTGACACCGATGCCACGCGGCTGCCGTACGAGTGGCGTGCGGCCCTCGGGGCCCGTCTGCCGGACTACATGATCCCCGCCGTGGTGGTCGAGTTCCCGCGACTGCCGTTGAACCACAGCGGCAAGGTGGACCGGCCCCAGGTGCTGCGCGCCGCGGCGGGAACCCGCGCGGGGCCGGTCAACACGGCCGCGCCCCGCGACCATGTGGAGATGGCGCTGTACCGGGTCTGGCGCGGGGTGCTGCTGCACCCGGACATCGGCATCAGTGACAACTTCTTCGAGCTGGGCGGCACTTCGATATCGGCGATCAAGATGGCGTCCGCGGTGCAGGAGGAACTCGGCGTCGCCCTGCCCGTCCGGGACGTCATGCTGCACCCCACCATCGAGGCGCTCGCCGAGCGGGTGCGCGGCAGCGTGGACAACGTCGGCGAGGCCGCGCAGTCCGCGGAGCCCGGCGGCCTGGTCGAATTCCGTGCGGGCGGCGGCCGCCAGCGCGTGGTGTGTGTGCACCCCGCCGGCGGCACCGCGTTCTGCTACCTGCCACTGTCCGCCGAACTGGCCGACGACATCGGTGTGGTGGGACTTCAGGCGCCCGGCATCGATCCCGGCGGGTCCACCCTGCCCGATGTCGAGGCGATGGCCGAGGAGTATCTGCGGCTCGTCGGTCCCCGTGCCGACGAGGCACTGGTGCTGTGCGGGCTCTCCTACGGCGGTCTGATCGCGTACGAGATGGGCCGCCGCCTGGTGGCGGCCGGGCACGAGAAGGTGAGTGTCGTCCTCCTCGACACCCACGGTGCCCAGGACGACGAGCAGCGCGCCGCGATCGCGCCGGTCGGCATGGCGGAGTTCCGGGAGAAGCTGGTGCGCTTCAACGGCATGTACCCGGGTATCGACGACGACCAGGTGGCCCGGTACCTGAACGTCTACAACCACCATCGTGAGACGGCGCGCGACTACGCCGTACCCGAATCGCCCGCCCGTGTCGTGCTGGTGCAGGCGACGGCCGTGGAGGACGAAGACGAGGACGTCGAAGGTGCCGCCGCTCGTCTGCGCGCTTTCTGGCGGCGGCGCGCCAGCGGTGAGTTCGTGGTCGAGCCGGTCGCCTGCGGTCACTGGGACATGTTGGAGAGCGACGAACTGCCCCGCGTCGCCGCCGTCCTCACCGCCGAACTGCACCGGCTGGCATCCGCCCCCGGTCGGGGCGAGACGCAGCGCACAGCACCTTCAGGCACGTCGGAGGCACGATGAAACCGCATGTCGAAACGGACCTCACCGACATGGCCGAGGGCTTGAACGCCCCGGCCGGGATAGCCGATGCGATTCACCGCCGAGCCCTTCGCACGCCACACGCCGAGGCGGTCGTGGACGGCCAAGTCAGTCTCGACTACGCGACCTTGAACGTGGCAGCCGCGACCGTCGCCCAAGAGCTGGGGCGCCGGGGCGTCACCGCGGGGCAGTCGGTGGCGGTGGCGGTGCCGCGGTCGTGGCGGCTGGTCGTCGTGATGCTGGGCATTCTGCGGCTGGGAGCGCGGGTTGTGCCCCTCGACACACAGAGCCCCGCCGAACGCCGTCACTTCATCCTCCGGGACTCCGCCGCGGTCGCCCTGGTGTACGAGACGATCGAGAGCGTCACCGACCTCCCGCAGGACGTGGAGGCACTCGCCGCGGACGCCCTTCTGCCCGAACTCCCGGACGCCGCGGCCACTGCTGCCGTCACCGTTGCCGCCGACGCCGTGGAGGCGCCTGCCGCCCCCGGCGAGGTGTCCTTCCTGTTCTACACCTCCGGAACGACGGGGCAGCCCAAGGGAGTCGAGGTCCGCGACGCAGGAATCCGGCGTCTGGCACGACCCGGCTACATCCGCGTCGAGCCCGGTCTGCGCTATGCCTGCATGGCCAATCCGGCGTTCGACGCGCTGAGTTTCGAAGTCTGGGTGCCCCTGCTGACCGGTGGCTGCTGCGTGGTGCTGAGCGACCGGGAGACGCAGACTCCCGAGCGGCTCGCAGCGGCACTGCGGCACGAGCGCGTGGACACGCTCTTCGTCACCACGGCACTGTTCAACGCGATGGTCACGGCTGTGCCGCACTGCTTCGCCTCGGCCGGCGAGGTTCTTGTGGGCGGTGAGCAGCTCAACCCCCACGTGATGCGCCGCTGGTACCGGGACAATGCCGACAGTGACACCCGTCTGTTCAACGTGTACGGGCCGACGGAGTCCACCACCTTCGCCCTGTGCCATCCGATCCCGCGCGACTTCGACGGGGACGTGGTGCCGATCGGCCGGCCGCTGCCGCGGACCGGTGCGGTGCTGCTCGCGCCGGGCCAGGAGCGGGTCGCCGCGCCCGGTGAGGTCGGCGAACTCCTGTTGAGCGGAGCCGGACTCGCCGTCGGATACCGCAACCTTCCCGAGGAGACCGAGCGGCGTTTCGTACGGCTGCCGTGGCTCGACGGTGGCGAGGAGCCGTACTACCGCACCGGTGACCTCGTACGGGCCGGCGACGAGGGCCTGACGGAGTACGTCGGGCGAACCGACCGCCAGGTCAAGGTCCGTGGCTTCAGGATCGAGCCCGGCGAGGTGGAACGGCGCGTTCTCACCCACCCCGCGGTCCAGCGGGCCTACGTGTGCACGCGCCGCGCGGACCAGGAGGGACCCAACGAACTGCTGGCGTTCATCGTCCTGAGTCAGGAACTGTCGAGTCAGGAGCTGTCCTACGAGGAGTTCGACAGCCACCTGACGACCCACCTGCCCGCCTACATGCGCCCCCACCACATCCACCTCGTGGCTGAGCTGCCGCTCAACGCCAACGGCAAGGTCGACCAGACCGCCCTGCTGCGGCGGGCCGACCGCCCTTGGCGACCCGCCGCCGCCGAATCCGACGGACCGGCCACGACGGAGACGGAGACGGAGACGGAGACGGAGACGGAACGCCAGGTCGTCGAACTGGCCGAGGAGATACTCGGCACCACCGGCCTCCGGCTCGGCGACCGGTGGATCGCCAGCGGCGGTGACTCGTTGAAGGCTCTTCGGTTCTGCTTCGCCGTACGACGGCGATGGGGCCGCGAGCTGACTCAGGCGGCCGTCCTCCACGGCGACCTGGCCGCCGTCGCCCGGTCACTCGCCACGGTCCGTCCCATCGAGGAGAACGCCTTGCCGGCGCCGGTGGTCTCCGGCGCCCGCTCGGCGCCCGCCACCAGCGAACAGCAGCGGCTGTGGCTGATGGAGCGCCGCACTACGGACTCCCGGGCCTACTCCGTCAACCAGGCCTTCCGCTTGGACGGACAGGTCGACACCGTTCCCCTCCGGCGAGCTCTGCGCAGCCTGGTGGCACGCCACGAGGCGCTGCGGACGAGCTTCCGCCTCGGGCCGGACGGCCTGGAGCAGACCGTCGGCGAGCCGTACGACCCCTGGCACGAGCCGGGCCTCCAGCATGCCTGGGACGAGGAAGAGGCGCACACCTTCGCCGACACCTTCTTCGCCGAGCCCTTCGACCTCGCCGTCCCCCGCATGCTCCGAGCCTGCTGGCTGCCGCGTGGCGGCGGCGGC
Source organism: Streptomyces sp. NPDC056486 (assembly GCF_042795295.1). Lineage (NCBI taxonomy): Bacteria > Bacillati > Actinomycetota > Actinomycetes > Kitasatosporales > Streptomycetaceae > Streptomyces > Streptomyces sp. NPDC056486. Next base: position 147,733 of record NZ_JBHTSF010000001.1, on the reverse strand, counting down.
ACGCTCCTGCTGCACCTGCACCACATCGCTGTGGACGGCTGGTCGTTGAGCATCCTGCTGCGCGACCTGTCGGCCGCCTACGCCGGAAGCGACGGGCACGAGGCACCCGCTCCGACCCCGCTGGACTTCGCCGGCTGGCAGAGCGACCGGTTCGCGAGCACCGCCTACCGGGCACAGTGCGATGAACTCCTCACGTTCTACCAGGGGTTGGAGGGGCCGCAGGAACCGCTGCCTGCCAAGGACGCGGGCCCGGCACCAGGGGCGCGTCTGCTGCATACGTCGCTCGACGTCGTTCGGCGGGCCCAAGTGGACCAACTGTGCGCCGAGTTCGGACTGACCCGGTTCCAGGTCCTGCTGAGCGTGTTCTCCTGGTGCCTGTACGGCGTGACCGGCCTCGTCCGCCCGCGCATCGCCGCCCCGACCGCGGGCCGGCCGGTGCGCGAGTTCGAGAACAGCGTGGGCATGATGGCGAACACCGTGCTGCTGCCCCTGTCCGTCGTACCCGGTGAGGACCTGCGCTCGCTCCTCGCCCGCGCGAAGAGCGACACAGGGCAGGTACTGGGACACCAGGACGTGGCGCTCACGGACGTCCTGACCCGCTGGAAGGCCGTCGGCGACAGCACACCGTTCGACTTCCTGTTCGTCCTGGAGAACACCGACTTCGGGGCGCTGCGGCTGCCCGGCTGCGCCCATCGCCCCCTGTGGTGGGCGGCACCGGAGGCCAAGTGCCCGATGACGGTCTCCGTGGTCGAGCACGCGGACGGACTCGACGTGCTGTGGGAGTACGCCGAGGACCGGTTCACCGGCGAGGACGTCGCGGCGATGGCGGAACTGTTTCGGCGGGGCGTGGACGCGCTCGCGGCCGGTGGCCGCTCCACCGCTCGTGAACTCGTCGTGCCGTACCGGCGGTCCCTCCCGGAGCACGGGCGCGGGCCCGCCCCGGAACCCGGCTTCACCACGATCGCCGAAGGCTTCGGCCGACAGGTCGCCCGCACTCCGGACGCCCCCGCCGTGGTCACGGCCGACGGCGGCACCCTGAGCTACGCGGCCATGGACGCCCGTGCCGCGGCCCTCGCCACGGAACTGGCCGACCACTACCCGATCCCGGCCGACGGCAGCCCCTGCCGGGCGGCCCTGTATCTGGATCCCTCCGCCGAACACGTCGTGGCGCTCCTGGCACTGGCACGGCTGAACGTCACCGCCGTCCCTCTGGACCCCTCCTACCCGGCCGACGTGCTGCGCCGCGTCCTGAAACAGATCGACCCACTGTGCGTCCTGGCCACGCAGGACAGCTCACCGACGCTGGACACGCTGCTCCCGGACGGTGTGGTGCGCCACCTCGTCGTACCGGGGGCGGGCCGGGCGCCACAGAAGGGCGACGACACGAGTGCGTCGCACGACGGGCAGACGTACGGCGGGCAGACGTACGACCGAGGCACCGTCGGCGTACCGACGCACGACGGCGCACGCCCCCTGTACACGCTGTTCACCTCCGGCTCCACCGGCGTCCCCAAGGGCGTGCAGATCCACGACCGCACCCTGTGCGACCTGATCAGGTGGCAGTCCGGTCCCGGCGGCCTGACCGCCCCCGCAGCCACCCAGCAGTTCTCGATGCTGGCGTTCGACGTGTCCTTCCAGGAGGTCTTCGGGACGCTGTGCACGGGTGGCACCCTCCAGCTCATACGTCCCGAGTGGCGTCAGGACGTGCCCGCGCTTCTGGACCGGCTGGACTCCGCGGGCACCGAGCGGATCTTCATGCCCTACGTGGCCCTGCAACTGCTCGCCGAGTACGCCGTCCGCCTGAACAGGTATCCCTCCCGGCTGCGCGAAGTGGTCACCGCGGGCGAGCAGTTGGTGTGCACCGACAGTATCCGGCGCTGGTTCGCCGGGCTTCCCGGCGCGCGCCTGTTCAACCACTACGGGCCGACCGAGACACATGTGGTCAGCGCCCTGTGTCTGGAAGGGGATCCTGGGCAATGGCCCGAACGGCCCTCCATCGGAGGCCCGGTGGCCGGCGCCGACCTGCGCGTGGTGGACGCCCAGGGTGACCCGGCCCCGACCGGACGCACCGGCGAGCTGCTGATCGGCGGCACCATGACCACCCGCTGCTACCTCGACGAACCGACACTCGACGACGCCCGCTTCGTCGAGCTCCCCGGCGCGGGCCTGTTCTACCGCAGCGGTGACCGGGCGTTCTTCGACCGTGAGGGCCTGCTGCACTACGCGGGCCGCGACGACCAGCAGATCAAACTGAGCGGGCACCGGCTGGAACTCGGCTCCGTCGAGGCGGCCCTGCTGCGCCATCCGGCGGTGGTCAACGCGGTCGTCACCCGTGACGGGGACCGGCTGACGGCCGGCCTGGAAATCCGTGGTGAAGCACCGTCCGCCGACGACCTGAGCGCGCATCTGTCCGCCCTTCTCCCCTCCTACGTACGTGTGGACCGCTTCCGCAGGCTGGAGAGACTGCCCCGCACACCCAGCGGCAAGCTGGATCGGCAGGCGACCGTCCGGGCACCTGGGGAGGACATTCGTCGCTCCGCGATCGCCCGCACGAGTCTGTCGGCCGAGGAGGAGCGCCTCACCGCTGTCTTCGAGGAGGTCACCGGGTCGACGATCGCACCGGACCAGACCTTCTTCGAGGCGGGTGCCTCCAGTCTCGCCCTGATGCGCTTCCACCTGCGCTGCACCACGGCACTCGGTCTGCGCTTCAACGTTGCGGATCTCTTCGAGCACGTCACCGTCCGCTCCCTGGCCCGCCACCTCACCGCCCCGCGACCACTCACCCCATCGGCAGCGAAGAACGACGGGCGCCCCGAACAGACCCCCGAACCCGGCGAGCCGATCGCGGTCGTCGGCATGGCGGTACGGGTGCCCGGCGCCCCGGACCTGGCCGCCTTCTGGGATCTTGTGGTCGCCGGCGGCACCGGAATCCGCCGTATCGACGCGCCGGAGGGAGTCGTCGGCGCGCACAGCACGCTCGACGGCATGCTCGACTTCGACCCGGGCCACTTCGGCATCAGCCCTCAAGAGGCACGTCTGATGGACCCCCAGCAGCGTCATCTGCTGATGGCCGGCGTGCAGGCCCTGGCGCACGCCGGGGTGGCGGACACCTCGTCCGCCCGGGTGGGCCTGGTGGCCGGTGCCGGGGAGAACACCTACTCCCAGTCCTTGCTGCGCGAGGCGGACCGCGGCCGACTGCCTGACGGCTTTCAGCTCGCCCTGCACCATGAGAAGGACTTCCTGGCCACCAAGGTGGCGTACCACCTCGGGCTGACCGGCCCCGTCTTCAGCGCCCAGACGGCCTGCTCCAGTTCTCTGGTCGCCGTGCACCTCGCCGCCGGTCTGCTCCGGCAGGGCGAAGCCGACGTGATGCTCGCCGGAGGAGTACTCATCGACCCCGGCCTGACCGACGGCTACCGCTACCGCCCGCAGCACATCTTCTCTGCGGACGGCGACTGCCGACCCTTCAGCGACGACGCCACCGGCACGGTCGGCGCGAGCGGCGTCGGCGTCGTGGTCCTCAAAACGCTGCGGCAGGCACGGCGCGACGGCGACACCGTCCACGCACTCATCACAGGCTCCGCGATCAACAATGACGGTACGGCGAAGATGAGTTACACCGCACCGTCCCTGGCCGGACAGCGGGAGGTGATCCGGACCGCGCTGTCCCGCGCCGGACGCACGGGCGCCGACCTCGGCTATGTGGAGGCCCACGGCACCGGCACCCGCCTTGGCGACCCGATCGAAGTGGGCGCGCTACGGCAGGCGTTCGACGTGAGTGAGTCCGGCCGCTGCGCTCTGAGCTCCGTCAAGAGTCAGCTCGGCCACCTGGGCGCGGCCGCCGGTGTGGTGGGCCTCGTACGCGCGGTCTTCGCCGTGCGCCACGGGATACTCCCGCCCAACCTCAACTTCCGCGCCTTCAACCCGGAGATCGGCCCCGATCCCACTCCCTTCCACGTCCCGGCGCACGCCATGCCCTGGCCCGAGGACCGCGACCGGGTGGCCGCGGTCAGCAGCTTCGGGATCGGCGGCACCAACGCCCACGTCATCGTGGAGCAGGACACCGCGCCCGGACCGGTGGCAACCCGCGAGGTCCCCGAGTGCCTCGTACTGTCGGCCTCCAGCGCGGGCGCCCTGGCCGCCGACGCCGCTCGCATCGCCGACTACCTCCAACTACGCCCGGAGCGATACGAGTTGGTGTTGCGCCATCTCCAGGCCGGTCGGGTCGCGCGCCGCCTGCGGACCGCGGCACCCGTGACGGACGCCGCGGCGGCCGAGCACTGGCTGCGCACGGTGGCCGCCGGAGCGGTGCGGCCCGGTGGCGCGGACCCGGACACCGTAACGGTCTCCGCGGCCGGTCGCTCGGCCCACGACCTCGCCGAGGCCTGGGCCGCCGGGCACTCTGTCGACTGGGGGGCAGGCTCCGCCCCGGCACCCTGGGACTTCCCGCCCCCGTCCTTCTCCCTCGCGGAGTACGACTTCGACCGGCTGCCCGAGGACCCGCGCGACGACCTGGCCGTCACACCCCGGCGGCTGCCCCGGGAGAACTGGCTGCACCAGCCGCTCTGGGTCCGGCTGCGCCGTGCCGCCGTCGCGGACACCACCGCGCCGACCGGCCGCGCGTCCGCCGTGGCCGTCGTGGTCGTCGTAGCCTCCGAGGACACTCCGCGGACAGCGTTCGCGCCCTTCGAGGCGGTGGCGTCGCAAGTGATACGGGTGTACCCGGCCGGCGCCTTCGCCCGCAGAGGGCCGGACTCCTACGACGTGGACCCCGCCGATCCGGCGTCTGTGCGGCAGCTGCTCGACGCACTGTCCGAGGACGGCGCCCCAGTCTCCAGCGACACGGAGTGGGTGCACGCCCTGCCCCTCGACGTGACAGGGCCGGTCGGTCCCTGCACCCTGGAACACGCCCGTCACACCTGCTTGGACAGCACGGCGGCCCTGGCCCAGGCGCTGGCCGGGCGAACCGGCTCCCCACGTGTGTGGTGGCTGTCGTACGGTGCCCGGCCCGTGACGGGAACGGTGGACAGACCTGAACTGGCGCTCCTCGCCGGGCCGGTCGAGGTCGCCCATCAGGAGTCCGTCCTGAACGGCCATTGGCTCGACCTCCCCGACGGCGACCTCACCCGCTGGGCCGGACACGTGGCCTCGGTCGTCGCCGAAACGCGTGAGGCCGGCCGTCCCGGCGAACCGGCTCTACCCCGCCAGCTCGCGCTGCGGCAGGGCTACTGGTGGCGGCCGGGCACGGTACCCGTACCGGAGCCGGAGGGTAGGCAGCCCCTCGTACCGGCCGGAGCGGACACCGTCCACCTGGTGCTCGGCGGCACGGGAGGCATGGGCCGCGCCATCACCGCCTGGCTGCTCGAACACACCCGCGGCCGGGTGCTGTTGCTGTCCCGAAGTCCGCGGCTGCCCGAGGAGTTGAACGGATGGGCCGACCGCATCGGCCTCGTCCCGGCGGATCTCGCGACCATGCCCGTTCACGAAGTGGCGGCGGCCGTCGCCGACCACACGTCACGGCTGGACGGCGTCATCCACGCGGCCGGTCTCGGACACGGCGGGCTGCTCGTACGACGTGACGCCACTGCGATGCGCGACGCCGCCGCGGTACGCGAGCGTGGCGCACTCGTCGTCGAGCACCTGATCGCAGCCTTCCGTCCGGAGATCGCGGTCTACTGCTCCTCGATGTCCGCCCTGCTCGGCGGTGTCGGCCAGAGCGACTACACGGCCGGCGCGAGCCTCCTCGACGGCTTCGCCCACCACCGGGCCACGGAAACGGAGGCAACCGTCCGGATCAGCATCGACTGGGACATATGGTGCGAGACCGGAATGGCGACCCGGGTCCTGAACACGGACGGCCGCCATCAGGCCCACCTCGCGGTCGGCCTGACCGTCGAGGAGGGCAAAGCGGTCTTCGCCCATGCCCTGGCGCTGCAACTGCCGCAACTCCTCGTGTCCACAACGGACATCGAGGCCTCCCGAGCCTTCTACGCTCCTGCCTATGCTCCTGCCGGGCTCGTGACTCGGTCCTCGGGTTCCGGACCGACGCACCCGACGGGCGGAGAGGAGGAAGCCTCCGACACCGGCGGTGCCGAAGAGCGGGCGGACGCCATGGCCCGGGTGATCCAGGATCTGCTGGGCGTGGACGAACTGGACCCCCAGGACTCCCTCTACGACCTGGGCGCCGACTCGCTGACCCTGATCGGCGTGATCGCCCAGATCGAGGACGACTACGGCGTCGAAGTCGACCTGGCCTCCTTCAGTCACCGCGTCAGCCTCACGGAGATCCTGAAACACATCGAGGCGGCCCTCACCTCCGCCGAGCCCACGACCGAGTCCACCATCAAGGCGGCCACCGAGGCGGCCGGAAGCACCTCCCGGGTCGTCCTCGACATCTGGCAGGAGGGAACCGGTTCGGCCGTCCTGTGCCTGGTGCACCCGGTGGGTGGGGACATCCAGGCCTACCGCTCCCTGGTGGCAGCCCTCGGACCCGCGCCGACGGTGTGCCTCATCGCCGACCCGGCACTCCGCGACACCGGGATGCCCGCATGGTCACTGGCCGAGCGGGCCCATCACTACGACGCGGCGCTACGTGAGCGCTTCGGTGGACCGGGCCGCCGGCTCCATCTGGCCGGGTGGTCCTACGGCGCCCGGGTGGCGATGGAGATGGCGGGTCTCGCAGAGTCGGCGGGCCGGGCGCCGGAAGCGCTCCACCTTCTGGATCCGCCACCGCCCCAGGCAGAGGCACTGGTCGCCGCCTACGACGAAACCCACCTGGAAAAGGTGTTTGCCGCCGAACTCGGTACCGGAGGCTCCTTGTTGCCGAGGTTGCCGAGCGAGCACGCACAGGCGTACGCCGAGCGGCTGGCCCGCTGCTGCCGCGCCAACCTGCGCAGCCTCGGAGAACATCGCGTACGGCCGCTCGTCTCCGTCCCCACGTATCTGTGGCTGGCCGAACACGCCACGCCGGGCATGCCCACCCCCGAGGACCCTCGGGAGTCGGACCGGCAGTGGAACGCCTGCCTGCCTCCGTCCGCCGTGCTCAGATATCTGCCCACGGACCACTACGGCATCGTCGCGGCACCCCACGTGCACACGGTGGCCGAGACCATCGGGGCGACGCTGGCGTCCTCGGGCGCCAGTACCCGCGAAACCGCCGACCTGTAAACGACCTGCACACCCCACCCCCCTCCGGAGGTTGACATGGAGTCATACGAACGCGAAGCGCTGGAAGCGGTGACCACACACCCCGGGTACTCCTACCGCACGCTCACGGTCGAACGGATCACCCCCGTCCTGGGGGCGGAAGTCTCAGGCGTCGACTTGTCGCAGGAGATCCCGGCGCAGCAACTGGAGGAGATCCGGGCCGCCTTCCGCGACCACCACGTCCTCGTCTTCCGCGATCAGACGATCACCGCCGAGCAACACAAGCGCTTCGCCGCCGCCTTCGGCGAACCGCGCCCCGTCAACCCACCGCCGCCCGAGGGTGATCCCTGCATCCTGGAGATCCGCACGACGTCGGCCGCGGCGGACGTGGCGGGCAACGGCTGGCACGCGGACGGCACAGCCGACGCCGAACCGTCACTGGGGTCGATGCTCTACATCACCGAGATACCCGAGCCGGGATGCGGCGGCGACACCCTGTTCGCCAATATGCACCTCGCCTACGACATGCTCTCACCGGCCATGCGCGCTCTGTTGGACCCGCTGACCGCGATACACGACGGCGCGCAGGCCCTGGTGGGGTACACGCCGCCCGCGGACTACGTCATCCCCAAGAGCGAACACCCGCTCATCGCCCGGCACCCCGAGACCGACCGCAAACTGCTGTACGTCAACAAGGCCTACACCAGCCGCATCCCGCAGCTCTCCGCCGACGAGAGCCGGGCCCTGCTCGACATGCTCTTCGACATCATCGCCCGCAGGCCGGTCCTGCACTGCCGCGTCCGCTGGACCCCGGGCACGCTGGTCTTCTGGGACAACCGGTGCGTCCAGCACCACGCGACGTACGACTACTACCCCTACGCCCGCTACGGCCAGCGCGTCGCCATCAACGGCGGCCCCGTCAAGGGCTGATGCCCTGAACAGGTAAGGCGTCGTGCACAAACCCCGATCCCACGCGCGACGCCTCACCGCGCTGCCTGAAGTCAGTGTCGTTCCGGATCGAACTCCAGACGGCGCGCGGGTGAGTAGCCTGTGGGGCTCGTTGAGTCATCGCTGCAGGTGGAGGCTAGGCGGGCGACCCCGACCTTGCTGTCCGTACCTGCGGTCCTGCTGCGCTCGGACTCTGCAGGTGCCGATAATTCGTCCGGCCAGGTCACGACCTCATCACTGACCTCGCCGTGCCCGTCGCTCCCCCACTGTCCCTTCACTTTGCCCGGGAACGGCATCATGACCTGCGGTACCGCCTACTACGGGTACGACCAGAGACGACCCTGCGCCGGCACCGTGACCTGCTCAAGCAGCGCCATGCAGCAACCTGCGTGCCGAAACAACGCGGCCGCCCACCCGTCCACCACGGTGCCTCCGCGTGGGCCAGAGCTTGTAGCCGCCGCTCGCCTCGATGACCGCAGGGTGGTGCTCACACCGGTAGCGTCCCCGTCGCGGCCACTTTCGCATACCAGTGGGCGCTGGCCTTGGGGGTACGGGTGCCGGTCGGATAGTCGACGTGGACCATGCCGAAACGCTTGCTGTAGCCGTAGCCCCACTCGAAGTTGTCCAGCAGTGACCACAGGAAGTAGCCGTGGACGTCCACTCCGGCGGCCATCGCCCACTGCACGGCAACCAGGTGGTCGCGAACGTAGGCGATGCGTTCCGGGTCGCTGATGTTGCCGTCGGGGCCCGCGTAGTCGTGGAACGCGGCACCGTTCTCGGTGATCACCATGGGCAGACGGGGGTGCTCGCCGCCCAGGCGGACCAGGAGTTCCTCCAGGCCCGAGGCATCGATCGTCCAGCCCATCGCGGTCTTGTCCCCGGGCGTGGCGTGGAAGGCGACGCGGTCCGCACCCACCCAGGGACTGTGTGAACTGGCGCCGTGCCCGTCGTTGCCGTGCGCCGGGTCGCCCTCGGAGACCAGGGTCGGGGAGTAGTAGTTGACGCCCAGGAAGTGCCGAGTATTCGGGCAAGGGGGCGAACAGCGCGACCCCTTGCCCCGTGCACCAGACCGGGCAGCGGAGATGCTCCCTGGGAGCGACCGGATCGGGTGACCAGACGTCGCCCCCCGGTTGACGTCGCTCCCAGACTCCCGCTCCCAGGGAGCACAGGGAGCGGCTCCCCGCTCCCAGAATTGCTCCCGAACACGAAGTAGGGGCCACCCGAAGATGGCCCCTACCTGCGACGTTTCCGTCGGGACGACAGGATTTGAACCTGCGCCCCCTTGCCACCCAGTCAAGTGCACGATTCTGGTTCGGAGTTCTGAAGGCCCACTGGCGCCCGTACGACGCCGTACGCGGAAGTACGGTGCCGCTACCGCTGGGCTCCTGCCCATCGGTCGAGGCCCTTCGGTTGAAGGCCGCGAACAGGGAAGATAGACGTGGGCCACTTGGCCCGACGTACGGGCCTGAGCTATCGCACAGTCGCGTCGTTCCTGTCCCGGACCCAACGCACACCTTGCGCCACGTGCAGTGTGCCGTGAACCTAGGGCGAAGAGGCGGAGCGGATGTGGCGTACCCCCTGTCGGCTCTCACGGGCGCGGGCACAGGCACGGGCTCCGTGTGCCGATCCGCGGCGGGCTGCGGGTCCAGACCTCTTGGGCCGCCTGCATGATCAGGCCCATGAGGCCCGCCTCGAACAGTCATCCTGTTCTTGTTGATCGCCGCCCCTCTGGTCGCCGAACGCACCCAGCTCGGCGGCCGATCCGCTCGATCGGCCTGGTCGCAGCTCTGTGCAGCGTGGTCAGGGACGGCACCGGCTACTGGAGCCACGACTGCTCGCCGTGGATCGAAGCCAGGAGATCGGAGATCGCCACCTGCCGGGGGTCGGAATCCACAACAATTCGACCACAGCCATCACCCTCACGCCCCCGCTCCAACAGCACCGACCAGGCTGCCCTGCACGAAGGGATTCACAAGATCAGCACTGGACTTTCCGCGGTGGGTCGGTGCAGGGTGTGCCGACCCGCAATTTCACCCGGCCGAAGGCCGCAACCATGGCTCTGACCTGCACAGTTGCCCCTGTTCGGGTGATTGCCGCGACTCATGGCCGTATGTCCCTCCCACTCCCTAAGGGGTAGCAGCGTGCCGTTCCACGGAAGTCTCCTGCGCCGTACCGTCCCGTTCGCCCTGGCCGTGAGCACGGCCCTCAGCGTCACCGCATGCAGCAAGGGCGGTGAGGCCGCCACCACCGCGGACGGCGTCCGCCTCGTCACCGCCGACAAGCTCACCACTTGCACGCATCTGCCGTATGCGCCTTTCCAGTCGGAGAAGAACGGCAAAGTCGTCGGCTTCGACGTCGACATGATCGATCTCGTCGCCAAGGACCTCGGCGTGAAGCAGCAGATCGTCGACAAGTCCTTCGAGACCATCAAGACCGGCGCGGACCTCAACGCCGGTGTCTGCGATGTGGCCGCCGCCGGCATGACCATCACCGACGAGCGCAAGAAGCATCTCGACTTCTCGGCCCCCTACTTCGATGCAGACCAGGCACTCCTTGCCCGCAAGGGTGTCAAGGCGAAGAGCCTCGGCGACATCAAGTCCAAGAAGCTGAAGCTGGGTTCGCAGTCCTCCACCACCGGCGAGGAGACCGCGCACGGCAAAGGCCTCGACCCGCAGTCCTTCGAGAGCTCGGACGCCGAGCTCAACGGCCTGCGCACCGGCCAGGTGGACGTGATCATCCAGGACTATCCGGTCGTCGCGAACTGGCTCAAGGACCCTGCGAACGCGGCCAAGTTCGAGCTGGCCGGCACCGTCGCCACCGGTGAGCACTACGGCTTCGCCGTGAAGAAGGGCGGCAACCCGAAGCTGCTGACCGCGATCGACAAGGCCATCACGCGGTCCAAGAAGGACGGGACGTACAAGAAGCTCTACGAGCAGTGGATCGGCCCGATGCCCGAAGGGGCCGATGCCCGGTGAGTACCCAGACCCCCCTTAAGGACGCGAAGCCACCCACCTTCACAGCCCGGCGCCGCCTCTCGCCGCGGCGCCGGCGCAGTCTGTCGCGTGCGGCGCAGTACGTGGTCCTCCTCGCCGCCGTGGCGGCCGCCGCCGGACTCGCCGACTGGCACCAGCTCCAGGAGCAGTTCCTGCAACTGTCCGTGGCTGAGCGCATGTTCCCCGAGCTGCTCACCGTGGCACTGGCCAACACAGTGATGTACACCCTGTCCGGATTCGGCGTCGGTCTCGTCCTTGGCCTGGTCATCGCCTTGATGCGGCTGTCGTCGGTCGCCCCCTACCGTTGGCTCGCGGCACTGTACATCGAGGTCTTCCGCGGCCTGCCCGCGCTGCTCATCTTCATCTTCATCGGCGTCGGGGTGCCGCTTGCCTTCCCCGGGGTGGTGATACCGGGCGGGGCGTACGGTCAAGTTGCCGTCGCCCTGGGCCTGGTGGCCGCCGCGTACATGGCCGAGACGATCAGGGCCGGCATCCAGGCGGTGCCCCGCGGCCAGTTGGAGGCCGCCCGGACGCTCGGCATGTCGCAAGGCCTGGCCATGCGATCGATCGTGATCCCGCAGGCCTTCCGGATCATCGTGCCGCCCCTCACCAACGAATTGGTGCTGCTGTTCAAGGATTCCTCTCTGGTGTTGTTCCTCGGGGTGTCCCTGCAGACCCGTGAACTGACCAAGTTCGGCCGTGACCTGGCGAGCGAGACGGCCAACACGACGCCGATCTTCGTGGCCGGCCTGTGCTATCTGCTGGTCACCGTCCCGCTCGGCTTCCTGGTGCGCCGTCTTGAGGCACGCCATGCCCAGGCGAGGTGAACGATGAGCGGGACCACATCAACACCACCACAGGCAGTCACGGACAGGACGCAGACATGACGACGACCAGCAAGACCGATCCCGCCGCCGACGCCCCGGCCGCCGCGATCGACATCCGGGGTCTGCACAAGTCCTTCGGTGACCTGGAAGTCCTGCGGGGTGTGGACTTCACCATCCTGCCCGCCGAAGTGGTGTGCATCATCGGTCCGTCGGGCTCGGGTAAGTCGACACTGCTGCGCTGCGCAAACCTCCTCGAACAGCCCACGGCGGGAACAGTGTCCGTCGCCGGAACGGACATCACCGACCCGGACACGGACATCGACCAGGTGCGCCGCCGCATCGGAATGGTCTTCCAGCAGTTCAACCTCTTCGCGCATCTGAACGTGCTGGAGAACCTGACCATCGCTCAGCGCCGGGTACTTGGCCGCAGCAAGGTCGAGGCCGCGCGGGTGGCCCGGGAAAACCTGGCCCGGGTCGGACTCGTGGACAAGGAGAGCAGCTACCCGGCCAAGCTCTCCGGCGGCCAGCAACAGCGCGTGGCCATCGCCAGGGCCCTGTCCATGGGGCCGCAGCTCATGCTGTTCGACGAGCCGACCAGCGCGCTCGACCCGGAACTCGTGGGCGACGTACTGGCCGTCATGCGCTCCCTCGCAGACGAAGGCATGACCATGATGGTCGTCACCCACGAGATGGCCTTCGCCCGTGAAGTCGCCGACCGCGTCGTCTTCATGGACGACGGCGTGATCGTCGAGGAGGGCACCCCCGCCGAGGTCCTGGGCAGCCCCCGGCACCCGCGCACCCGCGCCTTCCTCGCGCGCGTGCTCGCACCCGCGGGCGGCAGCACGCCCGACGACTCCCCGGGCACCGACTGACCAGGCCGACCGGATGGCATGGGCGAGGTCCGGACGTGGCGATCCCGCGCTGCACCGGCAGAGCCTGCCCGGCTCCTCGGCAACGTCGAGACCCCGCGCCGAGCTCCGACTGCGGGCCTATCTCAACGCAGGGGTGCACCTCGCCGCCTGCTTGCCAGGCCGGTGTCGCCGCGGACGGACCGCTGCCTATGGCTGCCCTACTGACGGGTCAGTAGGGCAGCCCAACCCTGTGGGTGCCTGAAACTCGGCTACCGCTGCTGACCTCGGCCTTGCAATCGAGGCCAGGCGTGGCGAGATCCTGAGGCATGGCTCTGCGGCTGCTGTATCTGACCTTCCTGAAGGTCTTGGGGTGGATTGCGTTGCTGGCGCGATCGGGGGCTTCCAAGGATGCGGAGATACTCGTGCTGCGGCACCAGCTCGCTGTCCTGCGCCGTCAGGTTGGCCGACCACGGCTGTCATGGGCGGACCGGGCAGTGATCGCGGCACTTGTTCGACTGCTGCCCAAGGTCCTGCGAGGGCATCTGTTCGTCACCCCGGGCACGCTGCTGCGCCGGCACGCCGACCTGGTCAAGCGCCGCTGGACCTACAAACGCCGCGGACCAGGCAGACCACCAACCCGTCCACCGTGCGAGAGCTGGTACTGCGGATGGCCGCAGAAAACGCGCACTGGGGATACCGCAGGATCGCAGGCGAACTGGCCCGCCTGGGCCGCCCAGTCGGCGCCTCGACGGTATGGGCGATCCTGAGAAGGGCCGGGGTCGACCCGGTACCGCGCCGCTCGGGCCCGACCTGGGCACAGTTCCTGCGCAGCCAGGCCTCCGGGATCCTCGCGGTGGACTTCTTCCACGTGGACACCGTCCTGCTGCGGCGCCTGTACTGCATGGTGGCCATGGCGATCTCCACCCGGCAAGTGCACCTGATGGGCGTCACCACCCACCCGACCGGCAGTTGGGCAATCCAGCAGGCACGTGAGCTTGCCATGGCACTGGACGACCGCGTCGACCGATTTAGGGTTCTGATCCGGGCCAGGGACGCGAAGTTCACCGACGCCTTCGACGCCGTCCTCGCATCCGAGACCATCCAGGTACTGCTCATTCCTGTGCGGGCCCCGCGGGCGAACGCGTACATCGAGCGTTGGATCGGTGGATGTCGGCGGGAACTCCTCGACCGCACACTGATCGTCAACGAGCGACACCTGCGCAACGTGCTGGCCACGTACGAGAATCATTTCAATACCCATCGCCCACACCGCGCCCTACGCCAAGCAGCGCCCCTGCGGCCGCTCCCCGACCCGGTCGACCCGGACGGCAAGGTCATCCGTCGTGGTCTACTCGGTGGCGTGATCCACGAATACACGCAGGTCGCATAGGGCGACCGAGTTTCGGGCGCCTACAGGCTTCACGGAGTATCTGGCCCGTCTGCTCCACACCTCCCAAACCCCCGGCGCCCGCTGAGGCAGACGTGCCTGTGCCCCCGGATCAGCGGATCCGGGGGCACAGGGGGTGGCGTCGTGTTCAGAGCCCCATGGAGGCCCGGAACTCGTCGAACGAGACCTTCCGGTCACCGTCGCTGTCAATGGTGTCGATGAGGTCCTGCGCGGCCTCCGCGGTGATACCCGTGTCGCCGAGCTCCACGACGACCTGCCGGTACTCCTCGGCCGTCAACTGTCCGTCCCCGTCGACGTCGTACCGCTCGAAGACCTTCCGCGCCGCGGCTGTCATGTCGACCACTTGATCCCCATTTCCTTGCTGTTTCAAGACCGCCCCCACTCTAGGACCTCCAGGCACCCGCTCCTGTCCACGAACGGGGCCAGCGCTCTCTCCCGGAACAGCCCGAAGAAGCTTGGGTTCATCTAGAGCCTGACGTCGGGTTATCCGGGGCCTTGCTCGTCCCCGGACCTCCCCCTCAGGCGGCCGCGGCCTGTCAGATGCTGCCGAGGTCGGAAGAGATCCAGTGCTCAGGGCGGATAGTGATGACGACGCCTTCACCATGGTTCGCCTGGGCGAACTCGATGTAGCCGTCGACCTTCTCGGGCGGAAGGTAGCGCGAGGTCATCTCGGTCAGGTGCGCGCGTGTGGCGGGGACCGTGGAGATCACCGGGCCCTCGACGGACACGTAACGGACGGTCGGCTCGAGGCGTTCCACCATGAGCGTGAACCGGCCCGTCTTCTGGATGAGTTCATGCTTGCGTGAGCCCTTGGCGGTGTGGATCCAGATGTCGCCGCCGGGCGCGTACTGGTACCAGATCGGCACGGTCAGCGGCGCCCTCCCTTCGCCTGCGTCGACGGCCAGGGCCGCGATGTGCGGCTCGGCGAGGAACTGCTCGCGCTCTTCACGGGTAAGAGCCATGGAACTACTCCTTCGGAGGTGGATGCCACTGCGGTCACGTCGTCAGGCGGTTCGATCCAGCACTCCGCACAAGACGTTGGGCGGCGGTCCTATTCCGCCGTCGCCCAAGTCCGGACGCCGCTGAGCATGCGCCGACGCGCGCGACGTCGATACCGCTTCGCCCCGAACATCCTGCACGCCCCGCCCCTCCGACGCGTGCATGAACGTGCCCGCACGTGTGGGCACCCCGGGGCTACCACCAATTCGACGCCAACGAGCGCCGGCCGGACCACAGGCTCACGTACCGGGCCGCGCCCCGCTGCACACGAGCGTGGTCTCCGTCGGGCCGGGGAGAGGGTCAGATCCGCCCTGCACAGCTGACGTTCCCGCTGATCGTGGTATCAGCGGCGTACCGCGAGCTGGGGCGGGCAAGGCTGATCGCGACGGTCTCACTCAGCGAACCCTCGAGCCCGGCTTGTCGGCACTGTGGATTCGCCACCCCCTGAAGGGTGTCTTAACTCCGCATGGGCCTTGATCTGGTGCTTCGGTGAGGCCTGCGGACCCGGCATGCTCGCCTCTTATGGCTCTGCGACTGCTGTACATGTTCCTCTGCCAGATGCTCGGCTGGCTCGTTCTCTGCGGCCGGTCCAGTCGATCCAAGGACGCAGAGATACTCGTGCTCAGGCACGAGGTCGCCGTGCTGCACCGTCACGCCCCGCGCCCTCGACTGTCGTGGGCCGACCGCGCGATCCTGTCCGCCATGACCCGGCGCCTGCCCGCACTGCTGCGCCGGCGACGACTGGTCACCCCCGCCACCCTCCTGGCCTGGCACCGCCGTCTGGTGCGCCGCAAGTGGCGACAGCCGCCGGCCAGGCCGGGCCGTCCACCGTTGGCCGATGACCTCACCACGCTGATCCTGCGCCTGGCGAAGGACAATCCGACCCGGGGCTACATCAGGATCCAGGGCGAACTGCGCCGCCTGGGCCATCGCGTCGCGGCAGCGACCATCCGCCGGGTCCTGCGCCGCAACAAGATCCCACCCGCGTCGGTCCGCGCCACCGAGCAGAGTTGGCGCGCCTTCCTGCACACCCAGGCCAACACGCTACTGGCAACCGACTCCTTCCACATAGACTGCACGATCACCCTCAAGCGCTTGTACGTCTTCTTCGTCATGGAGACTGGCACCAGGACCGTCTACGTCCTCGGTGTCACCGCACATCCCACGGGAGACTGAATAACCCAGCAGGCCCGCAACCTTTACCTGCAGCTCAAGGACCGAGCACGCCTGTTCCGCATTCTCATCAGGGACCGCGACTCGAAGTTCACCGCCGCCTTCGACGCGGTGTTCACCAGCAACAGCACTCAGGTCCTGAAGACCGCACCGCAGGCACCGAAGATGAACGCCTTCGCGGAACGGTGGGTGCGCACGGCCCGGAGCGAGTGCACCAACCGGATGCTGATCTTCGGCGAAAGGCACCTGCGCACCGTGCTGGGCCAATACACGAGGCACTACAACACAGGTAGGGCTCATCGAAGTCTGAAGCTACGAGCGCCAGGAGACAACCCCACCATCGCCCCCTTCCCCGCAGACCGCATCCGACGCCGAAAGATCCTGGGCGGACTCCTCAACGAGTACCACCCAGCCTCCTGACGAACCATCACCCAAGAGCCACTAACACCCAGCCACAGCACATACGAGGGTTTTGACACCTTTCAGGGGTCGATGCCGGCGGCGTGCAGGATTTCCCAGACCGTGGAGGGCGCGATCGCATAGCCCAGGCCGCCGAGTTCGCCCTGGATCCGGCGGTGGCCCCACGTGCTGTTCTCCCGAGCCTGGCGCAGGATGAGCTGCTTGATGACGGCTGCGGTGGCGGGTCTGCCTGGACGGCGCGACTGTGCGAAGGCCCACTTGCGAACCACGAGCCGACGGTGCCAACGCAACAGTGTGGTGGGGGTAACCGCGAAGACTTGCCGTCAACGGCCGCGAGGAATGAGCCGGGAGAGTGCGGCGAGCCAGATCCGGTCGGCCGGCTCGTAGCGGACCCGGGCGATCTGCCGGCGCAGCACCGCGTTCTCATGTCGTAGCGCCAGCACTTCCGCATCCTTGGCCACGCGGCTACGCAGCACGGCAACGGGCACTCCGACCAGATTCCAGACCGCGCGGCGGCGTCCGGCAACCATCGCAGTTTCCCTCCATTTCAGGCCGGTGTGGGAGACGTTGTGGTGTTCTGCATGACACGCAGCGCGACCTGACATGCAGCTCACGCGCGGTGATCAGCCGCTTGAACCGCGGATACGCCGTCCGCTCGATCAAGGTCACGCCCCACCCAACCTACGTGCCACAAGCCGTTGTCGCTCCAACGACCTCAGGCCAGGGCTCCGAAACCTCAGACACCCCCGACCTCACCGTTGTGGCTCTTAACCTCACCTTGGCTGAACCCCCCTAGCCAGCCGTCACTCCTATAGGCAGGCGGCTACCCCATCGTTTCCGCCGGCGCTGAAGGCGTTGATGCGCTGATTGGCGTCGCCGTGGTCCTGCGAGTCGGTCCACGGGGTGTCGTCGGCCAGCTCCGTGAGCGCCTGCCCCAGCTCGTCCGAGTCGCCGTCTTCGAACTGCAGGTCGTCGGAGCCAAAGAGGGTCGCTCCCGCCAGACAGTCGGCCTGGAGTTCCGCCGCCTCGCTGGCCAGTCCGTCCACCCGGTTCTGTACGGCATGTGCCCATTCATGAGCGATCACCAGGTAGATCCAGGCGTCTCCCTTCTCGTAGCCCCTGCTCATCAACGCGGCATCCCACGCGATGAAGTCATCGACCGTGCAGTAGAAGGCATTGTCGGCTACGGCCGGTTGGCCACCGCAGCTAGGAGACTCGGCGGTACCGGGTGTGTACGTCCCGAACACCGTCGGCGACGCATAGGTACCGGTGAAGTGGGCGTTCCAGTGCTCGCTCCAGAAGCTGTCCACTACGGAGACGGCGTCCT
The DNA here is from genome assembly GCF_042795295.1 of Streptomyces sp. NPDC056486. Lineage (NCBI taxonomy): Bacteria > Bacillati > Actinomycetota > Actinomycetes > Kitasatosporales > Streptomycetaceae > Streptomyces > Streptomyces sp. NPDC056486. Next base: position 129,641 of record NZ_JBHTSF010000001.1, on the reverse strand, counting down.
CGGCTTCGGCCTCCCAGCCCCTGTCCGGTGTCTGCCCGCCATCGGCAGGGATCTCCGCGGACTCCGCGGGCTCGAACGACTCTGTCTCCTCCGAGCCACCATCAGGGTCTCCACCCACGTCGCCCCCTGCGGTGCCGGTGTCTTCCTGCCCTTCTTCCGGACTGCTCTTGTTCTGCGCCGGTGCGGTGTCACTGCGCGCCGGGGCGCCGGTCGGCTCAGCGCTGCCGCCGTTTCCGCATCCCCCCGCGAGGAGAGCCGCAGAAGCGACCAGGGCAAGGGGCCAACTGCGGTGCGGCCTACATCGTTTGCGGTTCATCTAGGTCTCCGTTCCCCGGCCCAAGCCATCTGCCTCCGCTCGGCCAGTCTGCTCGCTGCCCTAAGATCGAGGTGCGGGTTCAGGTGAAGGCGACGGCTGCGAGAGCCGTTGAGGCTGACACGCCGATGGCCGGCCACCACAGCCAGCGGCGACGACCGCCACGGCTGTGGCCGCGGAGAGCAGCAGTGAACGGCGGCCCGCCTGCCCGGCAAGGTCCAGTGACAGTTCTGTTCGGCCCGGACAACCCCCACTATCCTCAGGGTTGTCCCAGCGCGTCAGCGGACAACTCCGGTGCAGGGCCACCGTTCTCAAGGAAACCTGGGACGTTCCGCGTGGGGCACGGACTACTCAGGAGCCGGGGCCATCGAGCGGACCCGGCGAAGCCCCTGATCATGCCTGCCGAGTTGATCGCGCCGATGCCCGCATGGCTCGACTCCCTGTGCCGCTGGCCGAATTGGACGGAGAGGGGCACCAGCAACTTCACGCACAAAACGCGACCCCGCATCTCATAAAGTGATCAGTGGAGGCACGTTCCTTCAATAGAAAATATAGACACTTAGCAAGCGACTCCCCTTTCGGCCTTGAAGGGCCTAATCTTGGACTGCATCCAAGGGGAGATCTTCGGGGGAGCTATGGCCAATGCTTCAGACGGTGCGCCACAGGGGCAACGGGGCGCCTTCAGTAGAGCCTGGTCAGAGCATCCGGCAACGATGCTGGCGGCTGTCATCGGCGCACTCGCAGTCCTGGTAGCCGCACTTTTCCCTCTTCTCACCAAAGAAGAATCCGATGTAAATAACGCAACCGCCGGGTCTGGCGATACGATCCCCGCGTCACCTCCTGATTCCTCCAGCGATCCCCAGACGGAACCAACAGCTGATCGGACGAACTCAACTGCAGCTGAGTCGCCGGCCAAGTCGCCACCGCCCTCAGCAGCCAAGCCGCGCTGGAAGGGACCGATCAAAATTCCCGTAAACCTCAATTCCGTTTCTGGTACGGGAGCTGAGCTTGATGATGATGAACCGGGAAACCTCGTCGGCATCGATGATGACTTGCGGGGAGACTACTCGACGACTCCAGCAGTATTGGTGATGACGGGACGCGCTGCGGAAGTAGGTAAGCCTCTGGAAAAGATCACCAAAGAGATATGCGAACAAAGAATTCCCGTCAAACCCAGCGACCCGAAAGGAATCACGGCCTACCGTACGGGAACGTATTGCTTCGCCACATCCGAAGGGGATGTCGCAGCATTTGCGGTGACATCGACGCCGAGCATTCAAGATATTCCCAGCGAACTTACGATTCAGGTGGTCTTGTGGGAATAGCACCACTTGAGGAGCTCGCAATAGGATCATGAGCGGGTCTTCTTGTGGCGTCGCCAGCAGACAAGGGCGACGGCCAACGAGACGAAGGCGTCGTGGAGTTCGGTTCGGCGTCCCCAGAGGACAGCGAGGCGCTTGAACTGATGGAGCAGGGCAAAGGTCTGCTCCAGGACGAGGTAGCTCGCGGCGCAGGCGCGGATGTCCCACGAGCGTTCCGAGGCCCCTGGGGTTGGAGGTGGTCTCGGCTGCGCGGCCCTGCGCCCGCCAGACCCCCAGCACCCCCAGCACCCCCAGGCGGCATATCGGCGCACGGCGCCGACGGCGACCATGTACAGGCCAAGGACCGCGGTCCGCATCAGCACCGCGAGATCCTGCGCGCAGGCCCGCACGATCGCCGCATGGGCCAGGCCGCCCATCAGCACCAGCGTGATCAGGATCAGCAGTTTCAACCCGTACGCGGAAAGATTCGTGCGCACCGCCCGTGCGGAGTGCACCGACCGCATTCTTGTCCACGACGAGCAGCATCCGCGCCGCGTCCTCGACCGCTACACCGCGCACTACAACACCGGCCGAGCCCACCGGACACTGCAACTTCGCGCCCCACTCGACGACCCGAACATCCTCCCCTCCCCCGCCCACCGAATCCGACGCTGCAAGATCCTCGGCGGACTCCTCAACGAGCACCACCCAGCGGCCTGACGCAACATCAGCCTCTCGCAAGAAAGGAGCAGGTCAACACCTATACGGGGGTTATGGAACCCCGCAGGCGGGCTACGCTTTGGGTTGCCCGGTAGTCGGCTGGGGAACGGGCGGCGGACCGGAACGGCGATCGCCACCAACGCCGAGGGAACGCCGCATTGTCATGAGTTGCGTGACAGTGCCGACGGCCGACGCGGGAGACCCCGTCGGCCGCGGACTGCCACCACACATGGCTGCTACGACTTCCCGGAGACCTTCAGCCCACGGATCCTGCCGGCGTTGTCGAACGAACCGAAGCCGATCCGCCCGTCGCCCGGTCGCGTGCTCACCGCTGTCATCAAGGGGTACGACGAGCCGTCCAGGTACACGGCCGTCTCCCCGGTGTCCCCGCAGCGCACCACTCTGACCTGGTGCCAGGCCGCGTCGCTGATCGCGGGCGGGGCGCCAGTGGTGCCGTCCCACTGGTCCTCCACCCGCAGCCGGTCGGCGTCGTCCACCGTGAAGACGCCGTTGTGCGGATAGATGGAGTTGTCCTGTGAGAGATGCGCGTAGCCGAACCTGGTGTCCGACTCATGGCCGAAGATGACGATCACGTCCCGATTGTCGATGTCGGTCGGCGTATCGATGCGGACTTCGGCGTCGATGCGGACATTGCGGTAAGTGGGGCCGGTGGTGAGCACTGCGTACTCGTAGGGGCGGCGAGGTCCGGGCCGCTCGACGCCCGGCTCGGTCATCACCGCCTGGCGGCCCTTGAACTGCCACTTGGACGGGGTGACGGGCGCCCAGTTCTTCGCGCCCATCACGTCGGTGAGGGTGGTCCCGTCGGTGTCGCAGCTCGCGAACGTGCGCGTCCCTGTCACCTTCCAGATCTTGCCGTTGGCCTTGGAGAGGATGTACAACTCGCCCTTCGCGTCCTGCCCGAACCGCAGGTCGACCCGCTTGTCACCGGCGAGTTCCTGCATGGAGACGCGCTTGCCGGACTTCGCGTCATAGACCATGAGGCTGTACATCTGCGCCAGGCGCTGTTCGGCACCCGGCTTCGCTCGGCGCATGTCGGCGGCATCCGTGTAGAGGAGACGGCCGTCGACGATGTCGCCGAGAACGTACTTGCCCCGCAGCCCGTGCAGGTCGTGGCCGCGGTAGACGTAGCCGCCGGAGATGCCGCGGCCCACGTCGGACTTGCAGTTCCAGTTGGCCGGCGGATCGTGGTCGTAGGCGGCGACCGGGTAGGTGTAGCCGTACTTCGCGTCATCGGCGGGTAGCGGAAGGATCTTGGCGCACGGGTCGGTGGCCTTCTTGTCGAAGACGAAGGCGCCCTCGCGTTCGCTCCAGCCGTAGTTGTCGCCGGCCCGCACTTCGTAGACGGACTCGATGGCGTGCTCGCCGACGTGGGAGAGGAACATGCGGTGGCTGCCGCGCGTGTCCCAGCTGAAGCGGTGCGGGTCGCGCATGCCGATCGCGTAGGTCTCCCCGAGGGTGCCGGGCTCGCCGGCGAACGGGTTGGCGGGCGGGATGCCGTACTTGCCGTTCGCGCTGTCGTGGCCGCGCGGGTCGATGCGCAGGAGCTTGCCGTGCGGGAGGGCCCGGTTTTGCGGGTCGCCGGTGGTGGAGCCCTTGCCGCCGTCACCGACCGCGATGTAGAGCAGTCCGTGGTCCGCGTCGCCGGGCTTGGCAGTCGGGTTGAAGTCGATCTGTTGGATGCCGTGGACCTGGCCGTTGAAGCCGATGCGGAGCAGCTCTCGGTGGGTGCCGGAGAAGACGGGGGCGCTCGGGTCGTCGGCCGTCCACTCGGTGACGATGCCGTGGAACCCGTTTCCGCTGGGCTGGCTGAAGTCCGGCTTGGCTTCGGTCAGTTCGGGCTTCTCGGTGTGGACCGTGTAGAAGCGGCCGTTATGCCGGAAATCCGGGTCGAAGGTGACGTAGCCGAAGCCGGTGCCCAGGCCCCGGCTGGCGTAGAAGGCAGCGGAGAACTCCTTGTACAGGTCCAGGTAGGGGCGCTGCCCGGAGCCGTCTTTCTTTAGGGAGTACAGGGTGCCGTTCTGGTCCGCGACGGCCAGGCGGCCGGACCCGCCGGGGAACGGGGTCAGGTAGTTGATCCGGTTGTGCCGGATGAGACGGCTGTCCTCGACCGGGCCCGGGCGCGGCTCGGACTTCGGGAGCTGGGCGAACTCCTGGACCTCGAGGCCGAGACCGGAGGTGACCGGCTTGCCGGGGATGGGGTCGGTGACAGCGGCCGCCGCGGCGTCGGCGGCGGGCGCTTCGACCGCGCCCGCCGGTGCCGCGGTGAGCACTGCGGCGAGCAGGGAGCCGGTGAGGACTTGGACCAGGAGGGATCTCTTACGGAGCCGGACGTGCGGGGCCGACGGGGACAAGGGGGCTCCCTTCGTGTGGCGTGCCCAGGAGGTGCGTTCGGAGTGTTCGGGCGGCGTGCGCAGGACACGTGTTCAGGACGTGTGCACTTGGACGTGTGCACTGGACGCAGACTCTGGACGCGGGCTCTGGACATGGGTCCCTCGGACAAGTGGGTCCGGGAAGCACGTCAAGCACGTGAACTCAGGACGCGGGTTGCCCACCGGTGCGGCGATACTCGGCCCTCACCTGGCCCGGGGTGGCGGCGCGGTCCAGGAACAGCAGGTCGTCCATGCGGCAGTTGCAGGGGTTGGCTTCGCGGGTGTTCTGCGGGAAACTCCCGCCGATTTTGATGCCTCGCGGGTCGGTCGGTGAGGCGAAGTCGGGTTCCGGCTCTCCGGCAAGAGCCCACGGATCGTCGTCGCGTACGTAACTGCCGGCCAGCGCACGGCCGTTGCGGTACAGCGCCATCTCACCCGTGTCGAAGTCGAAGGTCGCGGCCAGGTGGACCCACTTGCCGTCCGGCAGATGGGTACGCCAGTCCCCGTACGCGGCAAAGGTCTGGGACGCGGAGCCGTCCAGGCGGCGTCCGAGCGCAACAAGGCGCAACTCACCGTCCACATCGATCAGTTCCAGGAGAGCCCGCACGTCGTGCCCGTTCGAGTCCCCGGTCAGGACGCCCGCGAGACCGATGGCGTTGTAGAGGTCGGAGGCGTCGGCCGAACCTGAATTCGGGCTCGGGTTCTGCCCGGTGGTACGGAACCAGCCCATAACAGTGGCCTGGCGGGCTCCGTTGAACGCGTGCAGCGAGGCCGCGCCGTCCGAGTCGTACACGCCCGCCTTCCAGTCGTCGTTCCCCGCCGCGTCCGGACTCACCTGCCGGGTCCGCAGGACGTGCCCACGCCGAGGATCGGCGTCGCGCACGCGCATCGCGGCGCCGCCGTTGACGAGCGACAGGCTGGTGCCGGACGGGCCCACGTCACGTTCGCGCCCGGCGTCCACGGGGTCCGGATGCTCGAAGTCGTAGCCCGCGACCAGACTTCCGCGGATGCCTGCCCCAGCGACTGTGGACCGGTCGTCCGGCGCGGACGCACCGCCGGACGGAGTGACGAACGCGGCGGTGAGGAGAGCGGCCGCGGCGGCCATCACGGCAGGCCATAACCTTGACCGTGCAGATCTGCGCCGATACGACGGCATGGCGGTGCCAGGCGTCATGTCCCCTCCAGAGGGCAAGCACTGAAAGCGCTTCCTGTCATGTCTGCTGCAACGTACAAACATCGGGCGGGGGCGACAAGAGTGCGTACGCCGATTGCCGTGCCGCTCTCGCGGGAAGCATGTGGGTGCCCGGAACTCGGCTAACCCCGCTGACTTGGCCCTGCGGTCGAGGTCAGGCGTGGCGAGATCCTGGGGCATGGCTCTGCGACTGCTGTAACTGTCCTTCTTGAAGGTCTTGGGCTGGCTTGCGTTCGTCACTCTGGGCACGCTGCTGCGCTGGCACTCCCACCTGGTCAAGCGCCGCTGGACCTACAGACGGCGAGGACCAGGCCGACCGCCTGCTGCGCCTGCCGTGCGGGAGCTGGTACTGCGGATGGCCACGGAGAACCCACACTGGGGATAGCGCAGGATCGCAGGCGAACCGGCCCGCGCCGGTCCTCCAGTTGGCGCCTCCACGGTATGGGCGATCCTGAAAAGAGCCGGGATCGATCCGGCACCCCGCCGCTCGGGCCCGCCCTGGGCGCAGCACAGTTCCTACGCAGCCAGGCCTCCGGGATCCTCGCGGTGGACTTCTTCCACGTGGACACCGTGTTGCTGCGGCGCCTGTACTGCATGGTGGCCATGGAAATCTCCACCCGCCGAGTACGCCTCCTGGGCGTCACCGCCCCCGACCGGCAGTTGGGCAGTCCAGCAGGCGCGTGAGCTTCACATGGCACTGGACGATCGCACTGATCACCAACGAACGGCACCTGCGCAACGTACTGCCACATACGAAACACACTTCAATACCCATCGCCGACACCGCGCCCTCTGCGGAGCAGCACCATTGCGGCCACTCCCCGACCCGTCCGACCCGGATGGCAAGGCAATCCGTCATGATCTACTCAGTGGCGTAATCCATGAATACACGCGCATCGCATAGGGTGTCTGAGTTTCGGGCACCCACAGGCATGTTCCGAGCGGCGCCCCGCCCCGCATACCCAAAGGGACGGCCGGTGTGTGGTGGACAAGCCGGTTCCCGTCGCACGCATGCGGGGTGCACCGGAGTTCGGACACTTACGTGGTTGCCGCCCCGTACACGAGGCGAGGAAATGTCCTGCGGACCGGCGGCGTGCGAACGGAGAACCCTTTACGCAGACGGCTGCCGTTCAGGGAGCAGCGGTGGTGACGTCCACATCCGTGATGGCCGCGTCGGGATGCCGCACCCCCGTCAGTACCTGGTCCTGCCCGGTGTCGCCGAGGAGGTAGCGGCGGAAGAAGGCACCGAGGTACGTGGTGGCGACATGGCGCTGCTGCGGCTCGGTCAGCTGCTTGGCCGGCGCCGCACCCTCACGGTCAGTGCACAGCCCTGGGTGTCCTTCCACCGGCGTGGCGTCGTCGGAGGCCGCGACCTGACGGCTCTGAGGCGACCACTGCGTGTTGAAGTAGTTGTGGTTCGCCCCGTGGATCGCGAACCGATAGAAGCCGCTCCGGTTCCCCTTGGCCGCGTCGGCCGCGAACGAGAGTGCCTCACCGCCAACCTGTCCGTCGCATGTTCCCCGGAAGGTGGCGAAGGGGGTCTTGGTGATCGTGTAGTTGGACATGTCCTCCGTCATCACGTTGTAGGCGGGCGCCACAGCGGCCACCGCCTTGACCTCTACACCCTTGGGCCACTGCCCTCGATGCCTGTCGGCCGCCTGCCAGGTGACCCCGGCACCTGCCCTGGAATGCCCCATGATCCCCACGTTGGCCATGTCCACGTGGTGGGCGAAGCCGACGCGTCGCGCCGCTCCGGTCGCCGGGTCGGCGAACTTCCCAGCGAGCTCACCCTTGCCCTTGGAGCTGAGCTCCTGCCACATGCGCAGATGCCGGTTGATGAGATCCGCGCGCGCGGCAGCATTGTCATCACCCCACACGGAGGAGGCGTTGATGCCGTTGGCGCCGACCGAGACCACGACAAATCCCTGGGCGGCCAACCTGCGGCCCAGGTAGTCGTATCCGCGCTCGCTGGGCAGTGCGGGTGTTCCCGACGCGCACGGCCAGGCGGACAGCTTGGCATTGGCAGCTTCATACGCGGCGTCGTCACCATCGTGCTCGGCAGCTGTGCGGGCTGCGTCTGCCTTCCGGTCGGCGCAGGTGTCGTGCAAGCCGTGCAGCATCACGATCAGTGGATGCCGTCCCGTGCTCAGGTCGGCGGGGTAGTGCACCACCCCGGTCAGCTCGCCCGGTTGACCGGTCTGTGGCAGGCGCCAGGCCTCATTGCCCAGGTCGTAGCGAACCGTCCTGGTGACCCCGGACGAAGGTCCCGCGTTCCGTCCCGTCGCCTCGGTCGGTGCCGCGGCACCGGTTGCGGCCGTATACGTGAAGGCTGCCGCCGCGGCGGACAGCACCGCCGCCGACAGGCCCAGCAGACGAGCCGAAGTCCTCGTGCGTTTGTGTCGCTTCATCATGTCTCTCTCGGTGAGTACAGGGGCCGGCGCGGACCGTCCGGTCCCGCTCGTGGCTGTTGCCCGGGGTGAAGGTGAAGGCCGTCCTCAGCGGGCGGCGGCGTAGGAGTCCACCACGAACTGGATGACCCGGTCCTGCAACGTGACCCCTGAAGCACCTGCTCGCCTGATCATGTCCGTTCCGTGGAAACCGCTCTTGTCGATGACCAGTTCCTTCTTGCGGGAGACGGAGGCCGCATAGACCTCACGAACCTGCTTCTCCACCGCGCCCTCCATGTCGCCGGGCGACACCACGAGAAGCGTCGGAACGCTCAGCTTCCTCACCGCCGCCACGGCGTCCGCCCCGATGCACCGGGCAGGCGAGGACATCATCAACAGGCCCGTCACCCGCAAGGGCGTGTCAACCCCGGCGACCGCTGCCGTCGTCCCCCCGCACGACGCCCCCGCCAGGAACACCCTCTTCGCGCCGACACGTCGCAGTTCCGCCAGTCCGGCACGGGCATCTCGGTCAATGTGCTCGTTGACGGCCGTTTTCTGGGACGCACCGTGATTGCGGTACTCGGGGATCACCACGTGATAGCCACGCTTCGCCAGCTGCCGTCCGATGTCGACGAACGAGCAGATGCTGTAGCCCTGCTCGTGATCCAGAAGAACACCGTCGGGCCCATCCCCCAGGACCAGCGCCGACAGATGCACCCCGTCGCTGGTCGTCAGCGTGGTGGCTTTGCTCCTCAGATCCTTGGGCACGCACGTGTTGACGCGATGCCCCCGCGCCGTGCGCACCGTGCGGTCGGGAGAGCTCGGCTCGTACGAGACCGGCTCATGATCCGGCGGTGCCGCGGGAGCACTGCTCCGTGGCCCGGAGGGCGTCGGCGCGGCGGACGTCGCAGCTTCCGCTTTCGGGTCATGCCCGGACCCGCCGGCCGGGCTCGCGCAGCCCGACACCAGGCCCAGGCACACCAACGCGGCGGCGGCAGCTCTGACTTTCAGCACAGTCTTCCTCAGGTCTCACATCCGACGGCGACGTGTCCTGCGCATGCCGGACACGCACGTCCGCACCGGATCGGAACATGCCTTACGCCTTGACAGACGTGCGGACCTGCCCGAGGTTGCAGGCCGCGACGATCAATGTTCCGGAAGCGGGAGACGGGCGGGCCACGCCACAGCCGCACACCCGCACCGCGCGGTGAACTGCAACCTGTCGGCGCCCCGCACGTCCTTCCCAGTAGAGGGCGCCCCCCTTGAAAGCCCTGAACCGCTCGATTCACGCCCTAGGTTGACGCATATGCCAGAAATAGCCTGCGGGGGAAACCCTCCGTGGCGGCATCCGCCCGACGTCCCCACGGCGCCCCAGACCGGATGTCGGCCGACACACACAGCGTCAGGACGTCACCACCCCGCCCGTGGGGAAAAGGCGCTGATGGCTGCCGTTTCCGCCTGGGCCGGCTGTCCGGCACAGCGTCGGAAGAAATCGACATGCTGTACCGCCACCGCAGGCTCGACCTCGTGCGCCTGGCCGTCCTCCTGGTCGACGACATCCCCACAGCCGAGGACGTCGTCCAGGAAGCCTTCGCAGCCCTCTCCCGACGACACGGCAACGCGCTCGACCACATCGCCGACCCCGGAGCCCGCGCGCGGATGGTCATCCACCCCGCACTGCGCAAGGCCGCGGTAGTCCTTCTGACCGCAGCCCTGGCAGCAGTCCTCCTCGTGCTGCCACGGCTCCTCTCTCGGGACGACCCATCAGCCCCCGCCGACACTCCCCCACCCGCAAGGCCGAGCAGCAGCACGTCACCTTCACCCGCCTCCTCCCCATCGGACGAGACACCTGGACCTGTCGCACCGTAGAGCAGCCGCGGCCGGGACTGCGGCTGTCTGCCTCACTCTCTCCAGGGTATGGATCGCGTTGATCTTCTCCTGGGGCGAGACGCGTTGGGCGACCTGGTGGCCGACTCGTCGGTTGGCCTGGCCGGGCGGCGTCCGCGGTGAATCGCTCGTCCTCGTCCTCGGTGTGCGCCAGGGGCCTATGGATCGCTTTTTGTTCACCGCTTCCCGCAGCTGGCGCGACATGCGCCGACGACCGCCCCTCAACTACTTGCCCGATTGGCCTGACCGGTCTGGTCGCCCCTTGATCAGACCGGCGCGTTGAATCCAGTGGCCCAATAGCGGCCGTGGAGTCCCAGGTCGAGCAGCATCCGCACCACTTCCTCGACCGGCAGGGGCGGTACCTCCTGTTCCGTCCACCACCGCAGTACGGCGACCTGTTCTCCTACCCAGACACGGGCGAGCAGGTCGGGGTCGATGCGGGGCGTGACCTCGTTGCGCTCGGCCCGGTCGCGGAATTCATCGGCCGTGGCGCGGGCCAGGGCGTCCGTGAAGGTCTGGAGCGGCTTTCCGTCGCCTTCGCCGCGCAGCACGATCCGGTAGACGTCGCGCCGCTCGCGGGCGTGGCGGAGCATTTCCAGGACGGGTTTGCCGGTGAAGCCGACGTAGCTGTCGGAGACGACGGGCCGCAGCCGCTCGGTGAGTTCCTCCAGCAGGTCGGCGGTGACCCGGGCGAACAGGTCCTCCCGGTCGCGGAAGTGACTGTAGAAGGTGGCGCGGCCCACGTCGGCACGCTCGGTGATGTCTTCCACGGTCAGCGAACTGAACCCGCGCTCAAGAACCAGAGCCACCAATGCGTCGCTCAGGTTCCGGCGTGTTCTCCGTGTGCGCCGGTCCTCGGCCATGCAGCCCCCTCGAGTCTCCTGCTGTCCGTCTTGAGCTCTTGAGTCTACTTCAGTCTTGACAGGCGATCGCTTACTGAACAAGCTGTCTCTAAATGTTCATCATGCCTCACATCAGGGGCATGCACCCTGCTCGGCTTCTGGAGAACGTCCATGAACCTCGGCATCTATCTCGCCCGCAGTGCCCGCTACTGGCCGGGCCAGGAGGCGCTCGTCTGCGGGAAGCGGTCCTGGACCTATGCGCAGCTCGGTGAGGCCGCCCATCGCCTGGCGTCCGCGCTCCTTGCCCGCGGGCTGCGCCCCGGTGACGCCGTCGCCTCGTTGGCCTGGAACCGCGGTGAGCTGGTGGAGGTCGAGTTCGCGCTCTACAAGGCCGGTTTGATGCGCGCGCCGATCAACGCCCGGCTGGGGCGCGGGGAGATCGCCCATGTCCTTCGCTACGCCCCGGTACGTGTCCTGATCTTCGATGCCGCGCATCGGGAGGACGCCCTCGCTGCGATCGCCGAGGCGGGCACGGACTGCTTGCCCGTAGAGCTCGACGGCGCACCGGATGCCGGTACGGCGAGCCTGTCCTACACCGGGCTGCTCGCCGAGGGAGGCGATGCCCCGGTCGCCGTCGAGGTCGGTGAGGACGATCCGTGCGTTCTGAACTTCACCTCGGGCTCGACCGGTGCGCTCAAGGCCGCCGTGCAGACCTTCGGCAACCGCCTTGCCAACATGCGCAAGCTGCTGATGAGCGACGAGTCGAGGCCAGGACCCGGTACCCGCTACCTCGCCTGCGGCCCCATCACCCACGCCACCGGCATGGGCCTGCTCGCCGGTGTGTTCGGCGGCTCCACCACGCACATCCTGCCGACCTGGAGCGCCGAGGCGTTCCTGGACACAGTGGAGAAGGAACGGATCACCACCACGTTCCTGGTGCCCGCCATGCTCAACATGGTGCTTGCCCAACCGGGCGTGGCAGGGCGGGACTTGTCCAGCCTCACCAGCGTCCGGATAGGCGGAGCGCCCATCTCGCCGCAGCGGCTGCGCGATGCCGTGGCACTGTTCGGTCCTGTGGTCGCCCAGGGGTACGGGCTCGGGGAGACCACCAGCGTCGTCGCCGGTCTTACGAGCCAGGACATCGCACGCGCCGTCGCCGACGACCCGGAGCTGCTGCAGTCGTGCGGCCGCGCTTCGTACGACACCGAGATCCGCGTCGTGGACGAGGACGGCCATGAGCGCGCGCCGCGCGAGGTCGGCGAGGTCATCGTGCGCGGCCCCGACTGCGTACGGGAGTACTGGCAGGACCCGGAGCTGTCCGCTGCGACCTTCCGCGACGGCTGGGTGCACACCGGTGACCTGGCGTGGATGCGCGAGGACGGTTTCCTGTTCCTCGTCGACCGCATGAAAGACATGATCATCTCGGGGGGCTTCAACATCTACTGCACCGAGGTCGAGGCCGCCCTCTACGAACACCCGGCCGTGCGGGAAGCCTGCGTCGTCGGTGTGCCCGACGAGCAGTGGGGCGAAGCGGTAAAAGCCGTGATCGTGCCGCGCGAGCAGGGCGCGGCCACCGAGGCCGAGCTGATCGAGTTCTGCGCCGAGCGCCTGGACCGCCTCAAGAAGCCCCGCTCGGTCGACTTCACCGACGAACTGCCTCACAACCGCAACGGAAAGCTCGACCGCAAGGCCGTGCGCGAACCGTTCTGGGCCGACGCCACCCGACGCGTCAACTGACCCCCCGCCCCGGAACGAGGAGAGAAACCATGACCTTTTCCCTGCGCCCCACCTACCAGGACCCGCGCCTGGCCGACCTCGTCGACCAGCTGCGCACGTACCTGGACGGCGAGCTGGCCGACTACGAACACGAACGAGGCATCACCCCGGCCACCCGCCTTACCCGCGCCGACCTCGAACCCGTCTGGCAGCGCAGCCGCGAACTCGGCTTCTACGGCATCCACCTCGCCAAGGAGCACGGCGGCCAAGAGCTCACGTACACCGAACTCGCCGCGCTCAAGGAGGAGATCGGTGCGAGCGGCCGGGTCCTCGGCCACAGCGTGCTCGGCGACATGGGCGGCCCGCTGCGCGCGGGCGACATCCTCAAGCACGCCACCGACCACCAACTGACCACCTACTTCCTGCCCGTGATCCGCGGCGAGCGCGCCTGTTGCTTCTCGCTCACCGAGACCGACGCGGGCTCCGACGTGCGCTCCATGCGTACGACAGCCGTCCGCGACGGCGACGGCTACCGGCTCACCGGGCACAAGGTGTTCTCATCGGCCGGGCCGTTCGCGGACTTCGCCATCGTGGTGGCCCGCATGGCGGGGACCGGTGAACAGGCGGGCGACAAGCCGCGGTTCTCCGCCTTCCTCGTCGACCTCGACAGCCCCGGCTGCCGCGTCGAGGACGGCGCGACCCCGATGTCCGGCGAACACATCGAGAGCGACATCGTCCTGGACGACTGCCACGTCCCCGCCGCCAACCTCCTGGGCGAGGAGGGCAAGGGCATGCGCATCGCGCTCGGCCGCGTCACCACCAACCGGCTGCTGCACTGCCCCACCGCCCTGGGCGCCGCCCGCCGCGCAATCGACCTCACCCTGGACCGCACCCGGCACCGCAAAGTCGCGGGCGGACAGCCCCTGCTCGCCCTTCAGGCCATCCAGCACAAGGTCGCCGACATGGCCACGGAGTTCTACGCGGCGCGCTCCATGACGTACGCGGCCCTCGCGGCGCTCGACCGCGGCGAGGACGTGCGCACCGAGGCCTTCATGTGCAAGCTCTTCGTCGCCGAGTCCGCCTTCCGCATCCTCGACGAGGCCGTCCAGATCCACGGCAAGGAGGGCCTGACGCAGGGCAACGAGATCGAGTTCCTCTTCCGCAAGATCCGTATGTTCCGCATCCTGACCGGCACATCCGAGATCCAGCGCAACGGCATAGCCCATGGCCTGGCATTCCTCGGCTGAACCGGCGCGCCCGCCCGCCGTGACCCGCTGGAAACCCATCGGCGTGATCGGCGGCCTCGGGCCGTTGGCCTGCGCCCGCTTCTACTCCCGCCTGGTCGAACTCACGGACGCGGACTCGGACGACGCGCACCCCGAGGTGATTCTGCTGTCGAGCCCGGCCGTTCCCAGCCGCCTCGACCACCTCCTGCGCGGCGGGCCGAGCCCGGTTCCGGCACTGCGGAAGGTGGCCCGTCGTCTCCAGGCGGCGGGGGCCGAGCTGATCGCCCTGCCCTCGCTCACCTCGCAGACCTACCGGTACGAGATCGCGACGGCAGTCGACATCCCCGTCGTCGACATGCTCACCGCCCTCAGCAGCCGGCTGCACGCCGCTGGTGTGCGCCGCCCGGCACTTGCCGTGACCGACGGCACGCGCCGGGTGGGACACCTGCACCGTGCGCTGACCGCTGAGGGCCTCGATCCCGTCCTTCCCGGCCCTGGAGATCAGGAACGTATCCAAGGGTGCGTGGACCTGGTCAAGTCAGGGCAGGTCGTCGCGGCGCGCGAGCTGTTCCGGTCGGTCGTCGGCGCGTCCTGGGCCTCCTCGGCAGGCGATGCGTTCGTCATCGGCTGTACGGACCTGTCGGACCTGTCCCCGCTCGCGGAGGAACTGCCGCCCCATACCCATGACATCGGTGCCATCTACGCACGCGCCGTCCTGTCGGACGCCCGCCCCAGCCGGTAGCGGCCGCACTCATTGAGAGGGACCTCATGACAGCGGATACAGCACGCGGCCCCCGCGGAAAGAACCTGACGCTCCTGACGGCGTCCACGGCGATGGACAACGCCGAAAGCAGCGTGACCACCGTCCTCTTCCCCCTCATGCGCGACGCGATGGGCCTCACCTCATCGGCGCTCGGCACCCTGGTGGCCGTGGCCAAGGTGGTGGGGATGTTCGCGGGCATCCCGTGGGTGCTGCTGGCCCGCAAGTTCCGGCGCAAGGTCGTGCTGGCCGTATGCTCCGGCTTCTGGGGCATCTGGATCATCCTGGCCGCCATGGCAGGCGACTTCACGCAGTTCGTGGTGCTCTACGGCATCGCGGCCGCCGGATTCGCCGGGGCCGGACCCATCGCCCTGGAAATTCTCGGCGACCTCTACGAGGACAACCGCCGTGGCCGGGTGACGGGCCTGCTGTATGGCGGCGTCGCCCTCATCGCAGGGGTGAGCGCGCCGCTGTTCGGCCGCCTCTCCGGTCTGGAGAACGGATGGCGGTACGGCTATCTGGCCTCGGGCGTGATGTGCCTGATCGTGGGCGTGCTCATCCTGGTGTTCCTGGACGACCCGCGGCCGGCCGCACCACAGCAGCTCACCGCGGCGGTGGCCATCGAGGACAAGGCCCGCACCGTGCGCAGCGGACTGCGGGAACTGGCCGGTATCCAGACCTTCCGGCTCATCCTCTTGCAACGGCTGTGTTCGGGCCAGAACGTCATGATGAGTTTCGGCGTGGTCTTCCTGGTCGAGGAGCGCGGCTTCTCGACGGCCACCGCGTCGGTCGTCGCGCTCCCGTTCTCGCTCGGGTATCTGGGCGGAACTCTCGTGGGCGGACGCGTCAACGACCGTCTGCATCAGCTGCGGCCGCTGAGCGGCCGGGTCGTCATGCTCCAGATCAGCCAGCTGGCCTTCGCGGGTGTCGCGCTGATCTGTATCCAGGCGGCCTGGCACAGCATCGGGTTCTTCGTCCTGGTCTTCGCCTTCCTCGGCTTCCTGCAAGGACAGGTCCCCGTCGTCAACCGGCCGCTGATCATGGCCGTGGTCCGTCCCGAGCTGCGGGCCCTCGCCTTCGCCGTGTCGGTCTCGACCGTCGAAGCCTTCGCGTACGCCGGCTACGCGCTCCTGACCGGCTTCCTGGGCGATGCCCTCGGTCTGCAGAACGCATTGCTCATCGTGACGGTGCTGCTGACAGCCTTCAACGGCCTTGCCTCGGCAGCCTTGTACCGGCCCTACGCACGTGACAGCGCCGCCCTCCTCGAGATGTCGCGGGAAGGCTCCCCTGACCTCGGCCCCCCTCTCAGCACCACAAAATGAAGGAAATACCGCCAGCATGAACGACTCCACATCCAGCGCCCTCATCGTCCGCAACGGCCCCCTCATCGACGGCACCGGCGCCACCCCCGTCGCCGACGGAGCGGTCCACATCGTCGACGGCCGCATCACCTGGGCCGGTCCCGCCGCCGCTGAGCCTCCGGCACCACAGGGGGCCCGTGCGATCGATGCCCGAGGTGGCACCATCCTGCCCGGCTTCATCGACTGCCACGTACACCTCGCGGCGCCCGGCGGCGAAATGAGCCGCGTCCAGCTTGCCGCGATGCCCGCCTCCCTGCGCACCCACCTGACCACACCTCGTCTGCGAGACACCCTGCTGTCCGGGGTCACCACCGCACGCGACCTTGCAGGGCTCGACGCCGGCTTCAAACAGGCAGTTGACCGCGGTCTGGTCTCCGGACCGCGCCTGCTCGTCGCCGTGGCGATGATGTCGCCCACCGGCGGCCATGGCGACTTCCGTATGCCCACGGACAACGGCCCCACCGAGCCCTCGGTCAGCCGCCTCGCCGACGGCACCGCGCAATGCGCACGCGAGGCCAGGAACCTGCTGAGGCAAGGCGCCGACCTGATCAAGATCGCGGCCTCGGGCGGCGTAGGCAGTCCCACCGACCAGCCGGACGACGAAGGCTTCACCGAGGCGGAGATCCGCACCGTCGTCGAGGTGGCACGCGGCCACCGCGGCAAGCGGGTCGCCGCCCACGCACAGGGGCGCGGCGGGATCCTCAACGCGTTGCGCGCCGGGGTCGACAGCATCGAGCACGGCTACGAGATCGACGACGAGATCATCGACCTCATGCTCGCCCTGGGCACCTTCCTCGTACCGACCCTGTCCACCGCCACCACAAGCTTCGACCCGGCCGTCACCCCCGCGTGGACCGTGGCCAAGAAGGAGCAGTGGCAGGCGCGCGCGCTCGCCGGGATTCCGCGCGCCATCGAGCGCGGCGTGAAGATCGCGATGGGCACGGACTGCGGCATCTCCGCCCACGGCAACAACCTGCGGGAACTGGGGCACCTCGTCGACTGCGGCATGTCGCCCATGAACGCGATCCTCGCGGGCACGTCGGTGGCCGCCCAACTCCTCGGCCTGACAGCCGACATCGGCTCCCTCGAGACCGGCAAGCGCGCCGACGTCGTCATCGCGTCCTGCGACCCACTCGCCGACATCCACAAGCTGGGGGATGCCGCGAACATCTCCGTGGTCATCAAGGACGGCTCGCTCTACAAGAACACCCTCGAGAACTGAGCCTGCAACCGGACAGGAGAGCCCCACCATGACCCTGACAACCTCTGTGGACGCGACGGCACATACCCTCGCCGCAGACCACGACCGCCACGCCATCCGCGCGCTCTATGAGGATCTGCACCGCCACCCCGAGCTCGCGCACGCCGAATACACCACTGCCGCCCGCGCCGCGAAGGAGCTGCGGTCCTTCGGTATCGACGTGACGGAGAACGTCGGCGGGACCGGGGTGATCGGAGTGCTGGAGAACGGTCCCGGCCGGACCGTACTGATCCGCGCGGACATGGACGCGCTGCCTGTCCAGGAGTCGACCGGACTGGCATATGCGTCCCGCGTCGACGGGGTCATGCACGCGTGTGGCCACGATATGCACACCGCGATGCTGGTGGGCGCCGCCCAAGCCCTCGCGCGCGGGCGCCGTCACTGGAGCGGGACGGTCGTCTTCGTACTTCAGCCGGCCGAAGAGACCGGGACCGGAGCCCTCGCGATGCGCGCGGACGGTCTGCTGGAGCGGTTCCCTCGCCCAGACGTACTGCTCGCCCAGCACGTCAGCGCCGGACCGGTGGGCCTGGTGGCCCATGTCGAAGGCCCGGTACTGGCGGCCTCGACCTCCATCGACATCGTCATTCACGGACGCGGCGGCCACGGGTCACGCCCCGACACCACCATCGACCCCATCGTCATCGGCGCCGCCGTAGTCGGCCGGGTGCAGTCGATCGTCGCGCGCGAGATCGCCCCGCGCCAGAGCGCCGTCGTCACCGTGGGACGGTTCCAGGCGGGCACGGCCAGCAACGTCATCCCCGCGAAAGCGGAGCTAGGGCTGACCGTGCGCTCCACCTCGGGCGAGCTCCAGGATCAAATCGTGACGGCCATCCGTCGCATCGTGACCGGTGAGTGCGCGGCGGCGGGCACCCTCGCCGAGCCGGAGATCCGCATCGTGAAGTCCATACCTGCGACGGTCAACGACACCGACACGGCCCGCCGCATCGCGCAAACACACCGAGAGATGTTCGGCGCCGCGCACATCATCGACCCCGGACCGGCCATGGGCAGCGAAGACTTCTCTGAACTCGCCGTCCGCCCCGACGGCACGTCAATTCCTTACCACTACTGGTTCCTGCCCTCCACCACGGCCGCAGTGTGGGACGCGGCTCCTGGTGCGTCCCCGCTGGAGAAGTTCGCGCAGGTGCCCAGCGCCCACAGCCCGCACTTCACCCCCGACCCCACGGTCCTCGACCAAGGCGTCGCCGCCATGACCGGCGCGGCGCTGACCGAACTCAACCAGCCGACGTAGCGCAGGCCCGGCGATCTGCCGTTGAGGCAGCCTTCGCCAGGCCACCGCGCGTGGTCTGATCCGGAACCTCGGGGTGCTGCGCAGCGATGTCGACCGCGTCATGATCCGAGCAACGCATCGAGCCCTGCGGCGAGTTGCTCCGTTCCGCCCTGCACGTCCAGAGAAATGGCGGTGGCCCGGAGCCGCGGGAACTCCTGCACGGGCATGCGGTGCAGGCCGAGCCGGAAGGCCGGGTCCGGTTCGCCGGGTTCGTCGTCCATGGCCCGCAGTTCGACGAGGAGGTAGCCGAGCAGCCACGCCGTGAACGCCCGGTGGACCTGCACCATGCGGCGGTCGCCGAGACCGGCGTCGTGGAGCAGGGCCAGGAGGCGCTCGTCGCTGCGCAGCACGGCCGCGGGCCGGCGGGCCAGCGGGGTGGACAGCTGGCGGGTGGCGAGCAGCGGGACCATGTTCGGGTGCCGCAGGGCGACGCGGTAGGTGGCGAGCGCGATGCGGTGCAACTCGCCCCGCCAGTCGTCGGCTTCGGGCTTCGCGGCCAGATCACTCTCCAACTCCTGGCAGAACGCCTCGACCAGGCCGTCGAGGAGAGCCCCCTTGCTGGACGCGTACCGGTACAGGGCCATCGCCTCCACGCCCAGTTCCGCGCCGAGCTTGCGCATGCTCAGGCCGGAGAGCCCGTCGCGGTCGACGACATCCAAGGCTGCGGCCAGAACTCGCTCCCGGCTGAGGCGTCCGTAGCGCCCCCGATCGCTGGCCCGGCGCCCCTCGTTCCCGCCCGCCTCTCTCCCTTTCGGCATGTCCGCCGCCTCCGCCTCTCTGGCCCCTTGACCTCGGGGAGTATCGGGTGCAAAGTCGTACATATACGACGTAAACGTACGAAGTCAGCGTACAGCGTCTGACCCCTCAGGAGCGTCGCACCATGACGCACAGCGAGCCGATGTCGGCGGATCTGGTCCAGGTGGAGCTGGAGCTCGCGCGGATGTCGAACGGCAACGTCGTCCGCGTCACCGCCGGCGGCCCCGTCTTCGGACATCCGCTCCCGGTGCGCACCGTCCGGCCGACGACCTTCGTGCCCGCACTCCCCCGGCGCGACCGGGCCGCCCTGATGGTGATCGCCGTGAGCTGGGCGCTGAGCTTCCTGTGGTTCTGGACCTGGTGGCTGCAGCCGGAGCACCGCGTCGGCTGGGCGGGCCTGGTCGTCAACAGCGCCCTGCTGCTCTACCTCACCGGCCTGCCCTGCTACTTCTTCGTCACCGCCCTGCGCCTGCGCCGCGTTGACCCGCAGCTGCCGGTCCCCCCGCTTCCGGTCGCCTTCGCCGTGACCCGCGCCCCCTCCGAGCCGTGGCCCACCGCCCGGCAGACGCTCGCGGCGATGCTGGCCCAGGACTACCCGCACCCCTACGACGTGTGGCTGTGTGACGAGGACCCGACCGAGGAGGTCATCGCCTGGTGCCGCACGCACCGGGTGCGGATGTCCTGCCGCCGCGGCGTGATTCCGTACCACCGCGGTGACTGGCCGCGCCGCACTCGCTGCAAGGAAGGCAATCTCGCCTACTTCTACGACAACTGGGGCTACCGCCGCTACGACGTGGTCGCGCAGCTCGACTGCGACCACGTGCCCGCCGCGACCTACCTCGCCGAGATGGTCCGCCCCTTCGACGACCCCGCCATCGGCTACGTGGCGGCTCCCAGCATGTGCGACGCCAACGGCGCGGTGTCGTGGGCGGCCCGGGGGCGCCTGCACCGCGAGGCCGTCTGGCACGGGGCGGTGCAGCTGGGGCACAGCGACGGGCTCGCGCCGATGTGCATCGGCTCCCACTACGCCGTGCGCACCCGCGCGCTGCGGGACATCGGCGGCCTGGGCCCCGAGCTCGCCGAGGACTTCTCCACCACGTATCTGCTCAACTCGGCGGGCTGGCACGGTGCGTTCGCCATCGACGCCGAGGCGCACGGGGACGGTCCTCTCACCTTCGCCGACATGATCACGCAGGAGTACCAGTGGTCGCGGAGCCTGACCACCATGCTCCTGGGTCTACTGCCGCGACATCTGCGGCGGCTGCCCCTCGTGCTGCGGCTTCGCTTCTCGTACGCCCTCGCCTACTACCCGCTCCTCGGCCTGATGATCACCGCGGGACTCACGCTCCCGCCGATCGCCGTCCTCACCGGACTGCCGTGGATGAACGTCAACTACTTCGACTTCCTGATCCACTTCTGGGCCATGCCCGTGTGGCTGCTCCTGACCCTGTACCTGATGCGCCGCCGCGGGATGCTGCGCCCGCGCACCGCCCCGCTGATCAGCTGGGAGACGTGGCTGTTCGCGCTCGCGCGCTGGCCGTACGTCATCCTGGGCCTCTTCGGCGCCATCGGGCAGAAGCTGCGCCCGCGCCCTGTCACCTTCAAGGTCACGCCCAAGGACACCGGCGGATCGCGGCCGCTGCCCGCTCGACTCACCCTGCCCTTCGTCGCGCCGGCCACCGCCCTGTCCTCGATCGCCCTGGTGGGTGAGCTGACAAGTCCCTCGGTCGGCTATGTCTTCCTCTGCCTCCTCGCCGCCGCGACCTATGCTGCCGTCGCCCTCGCCGTCCCCCTGCTCCATGTGCGGGAAGCGGCACGGGCCACGGACGTCCCCTTCACCCAGGCGCTGTCCACCGCGCGGCTACCACTCGCCCTCGGCCTTCTGGTGTCACTGCCGGTCGCCACCGCCACCGTCTTCTACCCGGCGTACGCCGCCGCCGTCCTGAGCTGGTGAACGGCCATGAGCGAACCCTCCACCATCCTCGTCACCGGCGGCGCGGGCTTCATCGGAAGCCACACATGCGTCGAACTCCTCGACCACGGTTACGAGTTGATCGCGATCGACGACTATTCCCACAGCACCCCGCAGGTCTTCGCACGAGTGGAGCGGATCACCGACCGCTTCGTCGGCGCCGTCTATGAGCTGGACATCCGTGATCGGCGCGCCCTGTCGGCCGTCTTCGACCGCCACTCCGTGGACGCCGTCGTGCACTTTGCCGCGCACAAGGCCGTGGGCGAGTCGACACGGATGCCCATCGAGTACTACGACACCAACGTCGGCGGCACGACAGCGCTGCTGCGGGTCATGCACGAACACGGCGTGCACCAGCTGGTGTTCTCCTCCTCCTGTTCCATCTACGGCGACGCCGGGCGCGGGCCGCTCGACGAGTCGACCCCCGCCAGGCCCACCAATCCGTACGCCGCTTCCAAGTGGATCTGCGAGCAGGTGCTCGCAGATGTGTGCGCCCGCCGCCCGGAGTTCACCGTGCTCGCCCTTCGCTACTTCAACCCCGTCGGCGCCCACCCCAGCGGGCTCCTCGGCGAGGACCCTGGCGGGGTCCCCGACAATCTGATGCCGTACGTGGCGCAGGTCGCCGTCGGGCGGCGCGAGCGGCTCCCCGTCTTCGGCGACGACTACGCCACGCCCGACGGCACCGCGATCCGCGACTACCTCCACGTCGTGGACACCGCAGAGGCCCACCGCATCGCCCTGGACCATCTCGCCGACGGGCCGGGCCTGCGGGTGTTCAACCTCGGGGTGGGCGCGGGCCGTTCGGTCCTCGACGTCATCTCCGCGTTCGGCGCGGCCTGCGGCAGGACGATCCCGTACGAGATCATGCCGCGCCGCCCCGGCGACGTGACCGAACTCGTCGCCGACGCGAGCGCGGTGGCGCGTGCCTGGGGCTGGCGCGCCACCCGGGACCTGCACGACATGTGCCGGGACGCATGGCGCTTCCAGCAGCTCAACCCCCATGGCTACGCCGGCTCCGGCCGGCACCGGAACGGCAAACAACAGGCCCCTTGAGGCACGACTCGTAAGGAGCGACGTCATGCGGATGACAGTGATCGGCACCGGGTACTTGGGAACGGTGCACGCCGCGTGCATGGCCGACATCGGCCACCAGGTCCTCGGCATCGACATCGATGCCGAACGGATCGCATCCCTGTCGGCGGGACGGGCGCCCATCCACGAGAGCGGCCTGGACGAACTGCTCGCCAGGACCGTCGCGTCGGGCAGGCTGCGCTTCTCCACCTCGCTCGCCGATGGTGCCGCGTTCGCCAGAACGCACTTCATGTGCGTGGGCACCCCCCAGCGACCTGACAGCAAAGCCGCCGACCTGCGGTACGTGGACGCCGTCGTGGACGGTCTGGCCCCGCACCTGCGGCCCGGCAGTCTGATCGTCGGCAAGTCGACGGTCCCGGTGGGCACGGCGGCCAGGGTCGCCGAGCGCCTCGCCGAGATGGCCCCGGACACGGAGGTCGCCTGGAACCCCGAGTTCCTGCGCGAGGGATCCGCGGTCCAGGACACCATGCGGCCCGAGCGGCTCGTCGTGGGCGTGACGTCGCAGCACGCCGAAGCCGTGCTGCGGGCGATCTATACGCCGATGATCGCCGCCGGGGTGCCGTTCTTCAGCACCGACCCGGCGACGGCGGAGCTGGTCAAGGTGGCGGCGAACTCCTTCCTCGCCACCAAGATCTCTTTTATCAACGCCATGGCCGAGGTGTGCGACGCCGCGGGCGCCGACGCATCGGTCCTGGCCGGGGCCATCGGCGCGGACTCGCGGATCGGCCCCCGCTTCCTCGAACCGGGGCTCGGCTTCGGCGGCAGCTGCTTCCCCAAGGACATCCGGGCCTTCGCCGCCCGCGCCGAAGAGATCGGCGCCGGTGAGGCGGTGGTGTTCCTGCACGAAGTCGACCGGATCAACACCCGTCAGCGCCTCCGCACCGTCGACCGGGCACGCCGGCTCCTGGGCGGCTCGTCCACCGGGCGCAGGATCGCCGTGCTGGGTGCGGCGTTCAAGCCGGGCAGCGACGACGTCCGCGACTCGCCCGCCCTGGTCGTGGCGGCGGCCCTGCACCAGCAAGGTGCCACGGTCCGCGTGCACGACCCGGAGGCCATCGACAACGCGCGCGGCATCCATCCGGAGCTCTCCTACGCCCTGGACATCGACAAGACGTGTGAGGACGCCGACCTGGTCCTGCATCTCACCAACTGGCCGCAGTACCAGGACATCGACCCCGCCGCTCTCGCCGCGCTCGTGCACTCCGCCGTCCTCCTGGACGCCCGCAACAGCCTCGACCCGCGCCCCTGGTCGGCAGCCGGCTGGTCCGTGCACGCCCCGGGCCGCCCGCGGCTCTCCCCGGTCGCCCCTGCGGAGTCCAAGGTGGCGGCGCTCACCGGAGGTGCGTCATGAGGGTCGTGGTGACGGGCGGCGGCGGATTCGTGGGATCCCATCTGTGCGAGGCCCTGCTGCGCAGAGGAGACACGGTCTGCTGCCTGGACAACTTCTGCACCGGTGAACCGGAGAACGTCGCCCACCTGCGCGGCGCGCCCGGCTTCCAGCTGATCCGCGCCGACGTGACGGAGCCGCTCGACGTGCCGGGTCCCGTGGACGCCGTCGCCCACCTCGCGAGCCCCGCGTCACCGCCGGACTACCACCGCCTCGCCCTGGAGACCCTGGCCGTCGGCAGCCGCGGCACCGAGAACGCCCTGCGCCTGGCCCAGCGGCACGGCGCCCGTTTCCTTCTCACCTCCACCAGCGAGGTCTACGGCGACCCTGAGGTCCACCCCCAGCCCGAGGGATACTGGGGCCACGTCAATCCGGTCGGCCCGCGCAGCGTCTACGACGAGGCCAAGCGGTTCGCGGAGGCGCTCGCCATGGCGTACCGGCGCAGCACCGGCGTCGACGTGGGCATCGTAAGGATCTTCAATACGTACGGTCCGCGGATGCGGCCGCACGACGGACGCGTGGTCTCCACCTTCGTCCGCCAGGCCCTGGCGGGCAGGCCGCTGACCCTCTACGGCGACGGCAGCCAGACCCGCAGCTTCTGCTACGTCGACGACCTCGTCCGTGGCCTGCTCGCGATGCTCGACAGCGACAGCGGCGGACCGGTGAACCTGGGCAACCCCAGCGAGTGCACCGTCCGTGAGCTCGCGGAACTCGTCCTGCGCAGCACCGGATCGCCCTCGCGGATCGCCTACCGCCCGCTGCCCGTCGACGATCCGTCCCGCCGCCGCCCGGTGATCAACCGGGCCGTGGAACAGCTCGGCTGGACGCCCCGCATCCCCCTCGAAGAGGGCCTGCGGCGCACGGTGGCATGGTTCGCCACGCGCTCCGGGCCGCCGCTCGCGCGGGTCCCGGTGGAGGCCTGATCCCCATGCGCGGAAAAGCCGCCGAAACCGTCGTCGGGCGCCGCACCGCCCCTGGTGTCCTCACCGCCGCGATCGTGCTGATCGGCGCGAGCGGCTGCGCGGCCACACCTCACTACGCGCCCGAGACCAAGAACAGCACGTACTACGTCAGCGCACGGGGCGATGATCAGAACGACGGTTCCTCGCCCGGCCAGGCCTGGCGTTCCCTCGCCCGTGCCGAACGCGTGTCGCTCGAACCCGGCGACCGGCTGCTCCTGGAGGGCGGCGCCCGGTTCACCGGCACGATCACCCTCAACGGCACCGAGGCGGGCCGTGCGAACCGGCCCGTGGTGGTCGGGTCGTACGGCGAGGGCCGGGCGACGGTCGAGGCCGAGGGGTCCCCCGGCATCTCCGTGCACAACACCGCGGGCGTGGAGATCCGCGATCTCGACGTCACCGGGGACCGCGCCGCCTACGCCCGCGACGGCGGCATCAACCTCTACGCCGACCGCCCGGACGGCACAAAGCTGGACCGGGTCTCCGTCTCTGGCGTCACCGTCTCCGGGTTCCAGGTGGGCATCGCGGTCGGCGGCGTCGAGAAGGGCAACGGATTCAAGAACGTGACGATCCGTCAGGCGAAGCTGCACGGCAACAAGGACGCCGGTCTCCTGACGTACGGGCCCCAGCTCTCCCCCGCTCAACCGGCCTACGCACACGAGAACATCGACATCTCCGACGTCGAAGCCCACCGAAATACAGGCGATCCCAAGGCGGTCGACCGTCACACCGGTGACGGCATCATCCTGGGCGCCGTGCGCCACGCCACGGTGCGCGGCTCCAGCGCGCACGACAACGGGAGCAGGTCGGCCGCCGAGGCGCCTTCGGGGCCGGTGGGCATCTGGGCCTACGACGCCAAGGACGTGCTCCTGGAGCACAACACCGCCTACCGCAACCACACGGGCTCCGACGTCGACGGCGCCGGGTTCGGATTCGACGAGAACGTCTCGGACTCGGCCATCCAGTACAACCTGGCGTTCCACAACGACGGCCCGGGCTTCTACGCCTACACCAGGAAGGCGAACGGCGCGCACACCGACAACACGTTCCGCTACAACATCACCGCCGACGACGGCCGCAAGCTGCCGCGCTTCGGCGGACTCGCCGTCTACGGCCACGACGTGCGGAACCTGCGGATCGACCAGAACACCGTGGTCATGACCGCCCTGGAGAACGGGAAGAGCGGCCCCGCCCTGCGGCTGATGGACGGCCAGACGGGCGTCACCGTCCGCAACAACAACTTCGTCACGGACGGCTCCCCGCTGGCCCTGGTGGACCGGGGCCTCACCGCCAAGAACGTCGTCATGCAGGGCAACAACTACCGTGCACCGCAAGGGCAGTGGACCTTGCAGTGGGGTGATCACGCCTATACCGGACTCGGCACCTGGCGGACGGCGACCGGTCAGGAACGCGTCGACGGACAGCCGTCCGGCCTGACCCTCGACCCCTGCCTCGCCGGAGGCGAGCTGCCCTCCATCAGTTCCCCCGGTGACGTGGAACGATTCGCCCCGGACTGCGCCGCCCTCACGGGCAAGGGCCTCGACCTGCAAAAGCTGTTCGGCATCGACCCCGGATCCGTCGACTACTTCGGCCGGACCGTCGATGTGCCTCCGCCGGTCGGGGCCGCGCTGCCCGCGCCGGACTGAAGCGGGCCGAGGATGCAGGCGCCCGCCGCCCAGGCCTACGATGGAAACAGCGAGACCCCAGGTTGACGCGTGATTCTCGGCCGGGTGTCCCTGCCACGCAGGGAGGCGCTTTGCCATTGCTTCGGGCATTCCCTCGGGAACAGACACAGCCCCGTCGGCTCATGGCCGCCTACGTCGTCCTGGTCGCCGCTCTCACCACCCTCTACATGACGCTCCCGGGCCTGCGCGCCGCCCTCTGGGTGCTCATCGGCCTCGGTGGCGTCGCCGCCGTACTCGCCGGTGTGCACGTCCACCGACCCGAGCATCGCTGGCCGTGGCGGGTGCTCGCGGCCGGGCTTTTCGCGTTCGCCGCGGGCGACACGTACTACAACGTGGTCGAGCAGTACTTCCAGGCGGAGAATCCGTTCCCG
Source organism: Streptomyces sp. NPDC056486 (assembly GCF_042795295.1). Classification (NCBI taxonomy): domain Bacteria; kingdom Bacillati; phylum Actinomycetota; class Actinomycetes; order Kitasatosporales; family Streptomycetaceae; genus Streptomyces; species Streptomyces sp. NPDC056486. The sequence continues at coordinate 102,772 of NZ_JBHTSF010000001.1, read as the reverse complement.
TCCCCGGCCGACGCCTGCTACCTCGCGGTGTATCCCCTGCTCGCGGCAGGCCTCTTCGGCCTCGTCCGCTACCGCTGGGCGGGCCGCGACCTGCCGAGCCTCCTCGACGCGCTGATCATCACCGGCGGGCTCGCGCTGCCCGTCTGGGTCTACCTCGTCCAGCCGCTCACCGAGGTCGAGGGCCTGACCTGGCCGCAGCGCGCCATCAGCATCGCCTACCCGCTGGGCGACGTACTGGTCCTGGCTCTCCTCGCCCGACTGCTCACCCCTGGCTTCGTCACCGGCCACAATCCCGCGGTACGCCTGCTGGTGCTCGGCACGTTCACCCTGCTCGGCTTCGATATCGCGTACGGGATCCTGCAGCTCAACGGGATGTGGCAGGCGGGCACGCTCCTGGACATGGGCTGGATCGTCTTCTACACGGCGTGGGGCCTGGCCGCACTGCACCCCTCGATGGTGGAGCTGACCGCCTACACACATTGGCGGCAGACTCTGCTCCCACCGCCGCGCAGGCTCGTGCTGCTCGCCGCGGCCACCCTCATCGCCCCGGCGATCCTGCTCGCCGAGGGCCTGCTCGACAGCGCCCATGACGCGGCCGTGATCGCCTCCTTCTCCGGGGCCCTGTTCCTCCTGGTGATCCTCCGGCTCGCGGGCATGGTCGTGGCGCACCGCAAGGCCGTGGACCGCGAGTTGGCGTTGCGTGACGCGGCCTCCTCGCTTGTGGCGGCGATCACGACGGAGGAGATCACCGAGACCTGCGAGACGACGGTCGCCGTGCTGTCCGGGCCAGGGGCCCGGCCCGGGACCCTGCTCCTGGGGGCGGGCGATACGCCACCGGCCCCCTACGCCGCCCGCGACCTGCGGCGCACGCGTCTGGAGCGGGCCGCCGCCCTCGGCCCGGAGATCGCCGACCGCTTCGGGGCCGCGCAGCATGTGCTGGTGTGCCCGATGATCCAGCGCGACCGTCCGGCCGGGGGCGAGCCGCCGGGTGTGCTGATCGCGGCCGGATCCGAGAAGCAACTCGCCGAGATCTGGGGCTCCCTGGAGATCCTCGCCTCGCACGCGGGCCTGGCGACGGAGCGCATCGCGCTCCGTCAGGAGATCATCCGACGGGAGAGTGAGGCGTACTTCCGTACGTTGGTGCGCAACGCATCCGACGTCATCCTCATCATCGACGACGACAACACCGTCCGCTACGCCAGCCCGTCCGCGCAGGCCGTCTTCGGGGCCGTCCCGCTGATCGGGGCCGAGCTGGTGGAGCTGGTGGACCCGCGGGACAGGGACCGAGCGACGCGGGTGCTCGCGGCCATGCGCGGCAGCGGGCAGCAGGAACCCCACGACTACTGGTGGATGCCCCGGGAGGGCGGGCGCATGGAGGTGGAGGTGCGCTGCAGCGACCTGCGCCAGGACCCGACCGTCCGCGGGCTCGTCGTCACCTTGCGGGACGTGACCGAGCAGCGTCAGCTGGAGCACGAGCTCACCCAGCGGGCCTTCCACGACGCGCTGACCGGCCTTCCCAACCGGACGCTGCTCCTGGAGCGCATCGAGCGCGCGCTGCTGCGCGGCCGCCGCGAATCGACGCTGACCTGCGTGCTCTTCATCGACCTCGACGACTTCAAGGTCGTCAACGACACGCTGGGGCATTCGGTCGGCGACCGGCTCCTGGCCGCCGCCGGTACCCGCCTCTCACGGTCACTGCGCCGCAGCGACACCGCGGCCCGGCTCGGCGGCGACGAGTTCGCCGTCCTGATGGAGGACGCGAAGGAGCCTGTCGACGCCGAGATCCTCGCCGCGCAGGTGGTGCAGGCGCTCAGCAGACCGTTCCAGCTGTCCGGCGACACCGTGCGCGTCTCCGCGAGCGTGGGCGTGGCCACGGCTGTGGACAGCGCGGGCGCCGACGAGCTCCTCACCCACGCCGACCTGGCGCTGTACGCCGCCAAGGCCGCGGGGAAGCGTCAGTGGCGCCGCTTCCAGCAGCGGCTGCACGTACGCATGCTGGAGCGTCACGACCTGCAGGCGAGCCTGGACCGAGCGATCACCGACGAGGAGTTCGCGCTGCGCTATCAGCCCGTCGTGGACATCAGCGCGAACGGCGGGCGGGCGAGCGGTGCGGCAGGCGCGGGCGGTGCGGCAGGCGCCGCCGAGATCGTCGGCTTCGAGGCCCTGGCCCGCTGGCCGCACCCCCGGCGCGGCCAGGTGCCGCCGCAGCAGTTCATCCCGCTCGCCGAGGAGACCGGTCACATCACGCCGCTGGGCGCCTGGGTCCTCAGCAGCGCCGCCACGGACATCGCCGGGCTGCAGAGCGTGGGGCCCCCTTCGGGGCGTCATCCTTACATCAGCGTCAACGTGTCCGCGCGCCAGTTCCGCGACGCGGGCTTCCTCGACGAGGTGCACAAGGCCCTTCGGACACCCGGACTCGCCCCGGGGTCGCTGCAGTTGGAACTCACCGAGTCGGTGCTGATGCGGCCGGACGGACAGATCCAGGCGGTCATGCGGGCATTGAAGGACCTCGGTGTCCGGATCGCGGTCGACGATTTCGGCACGGGATTCTCCTCGCTGCGCTATCTCCGCGAGTTCCCCGTCGACGTACTCAAGATCGACAAGACGTTCATCGACGACATCGCCGACGACGCCCGGCAGCTCGCCCTCGTCGAGGGAATCGTGCACCTCGCCGACACGATGGGCCTGCAGGTCATCGCCGAGGGGATCGAGGAGTCCACGCAGCGGGACCTGCTGGCCGGGATGGGCTGCGGGTTCGGGCAGGGCTATCTCTTCGCGCGGCCGCTGACGGCCGAGGAGGGCAAGCGACTCCTCCGCATACGTCGGGGAACCAACGGTGGCGCCGCGGGCCGGCGAGCCGGGCGGAGCGGCCGGGTCGCACCTGGGGCCCCTGTTGCCACTGCCGCCGCCTCCTCCGCAGTTGTCGCCGCCGTCCCCTCCGCACCGGCTGCCCCGACCGCCCCGATCTCCTCGGAGAGGGAGAGCACCATGAGTGAACCGGAGACCGAACTCCTGGGGGCAGAGCGCGATCCGCGCTGGGGCGATCTCGACCATCTGCGGCGGACCAGCCCGATGAGCGACTGCGTCCTTGACGAGGTCCGCGGCCGGCACATCCGCAGCGGGGACCACTGGCTCATCGACTTCGCCTCCTGCAACTACCTGGGCTTCGACTGCGATCCGGAGATCATCGACGCCATCGAACCCGCCGTACGCCGCTGGGGAACGCACCCCAGTTGGTCCCGGCTGCTCGGCAGCCCCCGGCTCTACCCCGAGATCGAGGAGCGGCTCGCCGCGCTGCTCGGGGCGCCCGACACCCTGCTGCTCCCGACGGCCACCCTGATCCACGCCTCGGTGATCCCCGTCCTCGCCGGCGAGGGCCAGGTCTTCATCGAAGCCGCTGCGCACCGCACGGTGTACGACGGCTGCGTGGCGGCCCGCGGGCAGGGCGCGACACTGCGACGGTTCCACGCGGAGCGCCCCGACGAACTGGCCGCCCTGCTGCGGGCTGCGCCGAACGGGGCGGCCCGCCTGGTCTGCCTCGACGGCGTCAACAGCATGAGCGGGAACATCGCCGACGTACCCGAACTGGCCGGGATATGCCGCGACTTGGATGCCACGCTGTACATCGACGACACCCACGGATTCGGCGTCATCGGGGAGCGCGGCGCGGACGAACCGTGCCCCTACGGACTGCGCGGCAACAGCGTCGTACGGCACACGGGCGAGACGTACGACAACATCGTGCTCGTCGGCGGCCTCTCCAAGGCCTACTCGTCGCTGCTCGCCTTTCTCGCGCTGCCGCCCCGGCTCAAGGACCATCTGAAGGTCTCCGCAGCCCCCTATCTGTACTCCGGGCCCTCACCCACAGCCTCGCTCGCGACCGCGCTCGCCGGCCTCGAGGTCAATGACCGGCGCGGCGACGCCATCCGCGCCGATCTGCACCGCAAGACCGTCCGGGTGCTCGACCACGTGGCCGGGCTCGGCCTGCGGACGCTCAACTCCGATCAGCTGCCGATCGTGGAGATCCCCCTGGTCAACGAATCCGACCTGGACGCGGTAGCCGATTTCCTGTGGGAGCAGGGTATCTATGTGACCCTGGCGGCCTACCCGCTCGTGCCGCACGACCGCGTCGGCTTCCGCGTGCAGCTCACGGCTCTGAACTCCGACGGTGACATCGACCGGCTCAACGCCGCTCTGACGCGCCTCTCCGCACGGTTCCCGCTGCGAGCAGGGAGCTGACACCGCCCATGACCCCGACCCGCAACGACGACGTGGACTGGGACAGCTGGCCCGTCCAGGACTACCTCGGCGAGAACTACCGCGAGCTGCATCCGTCCGACGCCGCGGTCATCGCCCACCACTGCGCCTTCTACCGGCAGTTCGCCCCGAAAAGCGCCGCTCGCTCCCTGGAGTTCGGGGCCGGGCCCAACCTCTATCCGCTGATCCTTGCCGCCGCCGCGAGCCGCCGCATCGACGCCGTCGAGGCGAGCGCCGGGGGCGTCGCCTATCTGACCCGGCAGCTCGAACAGGCCCCTGACAACAGCTGGTTGCCGTTTCACGCGCTGTGCCGCCGCCTCAATCCCGACCTGCCGCCGACGCTTCCGGAGGCGCTCGCGGGTGTGCGCGTCGTCCACGGCGACATCCGGGCACTGCCGCCCGGCACGTACGACATCGCGTCGATGAATTTCGTCGCGGAGGGCGTCACCGAGGACTTCGCGGAGTTCACCGACTTCTGCCACCGCTTCGTACGTGCTGTCGCGCCGGGCGGACATCTCGTCGCGGCGTTCATGGAGAACATGCCGACGTACCGCATCGGGCCCACGTCACGGTGGCCCGGCTGCCCCGTGAACCCGGCCGTCGTCACCGAGGTGTTCGCCCCGCTCACCGACCGCCTCGCGGTCACAAGAATCGACGCCGACCCGACGCTGCCCGACTACGGCGACTCCGGAATGGTGCTCCTGACTGCGGCGAGACGCGGGACGTGACCGCTGCTCTCAGACACCCCCTGCACCCCCTGCCGTCTCAGGCACCGGCTTCCTGCAGCGCGAACGCCGTCTCCACCAGCGCGATATGACTGAACGCCCGGGGTGCGTTGCCCAGTTGGCGACGCCCGTCCGGGTCCCACTGTTCCGCGAGCAGACCCACGTCGTTGCGTACGTCCAGGACGCGCTCGAAAGTCTCCCGCGCCTGTCGGAGGCGGCCGGTCGCCGCCAGCGCGTCGGCGTACCAGAGGGAACACGCCACGAACGTGCCCTCGGATCCCCGCATGCCGTCCACGCCGTGCGTGCCCCGGCCGTCGAGCGCGTATCTCCGCACGAATCCGTGGCGGTCCAGGGCTCGCATCGCCCGGACGGTGTCGCGCACGCGCACATCGTCGGCGGGGAGGAAGCCGACCTTGGGGATCAGCAGGGCCGACGCGTCAAGCGCGGGCGACCCGTAGGACTGCACGAACGAACGCCGCTCGTCGTCCCACCCCTCGCGGCACACCTCCCGGTGCACCGCGTCCCGCATCGCGCGCCACTCCCCCGCGGACTCGTTCCGGCCGAGCATCTCGCCCATCCGCAGGGCACGGTCGGCGGCGACCCACGACATGACCTTGGAGTGGACGAACTGCCGCCTGGCGCCCCGGACTTCCCACAGGCCCTGGTCCGGTTCACGCCAGTGCTCCCGCAGATGGCTCATCAAGGATTCCACCAGGCTCCACAGATGGGGCTGCATCGAAATCCCCGCCCGCAACGACAAGTAGAGCGTGTCGAGAACCTCTCCGTAGACGTCGAGCTGGAGCTGATCGGCCGCGGCGTTCCCCAACCGGACGGGCCGCGACCCCTCATAGCCGGGCAGCCACGGCGCCTCGGCCTCCGGCAGTCGCCGCTGTCCGCCCACCCCGTACACCGCCTGCAGATCGGCGGGGTCGCCCGCCACGGCACGCACCAGCCAGTCGAACCAGGCCGTCGCCTCGTCGCGGTAGCCGCAGCGCAGCAGGGCGGACAAGGTCAGCGTGGAGTCGCGCAGCCAGCAGAAGCGGTAGTCCCAGTTGCGTTCGCCGCCGACGCACTCGGGGAGCGAGGTGGTCGGCGCCGCGACGATGCCTCCCGTGGGCGCGTAGGTGAGGGCTTTCAGCGTGATCAGCGAGCGGGTGACGGCCTCCCGCCAGGGGCCCTGATAGCGGCACTGGGCCGTCCAGCGCCGCCAGAAGTCGCCGGTGGCCTTCAGCGCCGTCTCCGCCGGGACCCTCAGAGGCTCGGGCGGGTCGGGCAGGTGCGAGGGCGCCCACACGAGCTGCAACGCCAAGCGCTGGCCCGCCGAGACCGTGAAGTCGAGGACGGTGGAGTCGCGGATGCCGATGTCGTGTGCGGAGGAGTCCACACCCGCCCGTATCTCCATCGGGCCGTCGGCGCTCAGCCAGAGGGAATCCGGCCCGGCGACGGCGACCGTGCAGTGATCCTGGGCCCGCACCCACGGCATGACGCGGCCCTGGTTGAAACGCGGCCGCAGTTCGCTGCGCATGTCCACGGCGCCGGACAGGCCCTCGACCACGCGCACGATGCAGGGCAGTTGCGCGCGGGGCGGCATGAAGTCCGTGACGTGCACGGCACCGGTCAGGCACTCCCAGTGGGAATCCATGACCAGCGTGTCCTGGCGGTAGGCCCGCCGGTCACATGGTCCGGCGCCGACCGGGGAAATCCGCCAGAAGCCGTTGTCCGCCGTGCCGAGCAGCGCGGCGAAACAGGCCGGTGAGTCGAAACGCGGCAGGCACAGCCAGTCGATCGACCCGTCCCTGCCGAGCATCGCGCCGGTTTCCAGGTCACTGATGAGGGCGTAGTCCTCGATGCGAGCGTTCATGATCGAGCCACGCCGTCGTCCACATTGCCGCCCTTCCATTGTACGGCGGGCATGACCCGTAGCGCTCCAAGAAGAACTGCCTCACCGCTGCTGACCTCAGGCTTGCTGTGAACGTTCTGCCTGGCAGGTCTCCCCGTGTGAGGGCCGTGCGGCCACGCGTTCGGCTCAGGTGTCGGCGCCGGGGCGTCGGTCGGGCGTGGAAAGGTAGGCGATTGCCATGTCGCTGAGTTCGTCGGCGTAGCGGCGCCTGGCCGCTTCGCCGGTGGCGGGGTCGGGGCGTATGGAGTTGTGGAAGCAGGCCCCGAGGAGGGCGCGGGCCGCGGCGTCGAGTGCCTTCTGCGGTGGGGAGCGGCGGATCTGGTCGGTGTAGGGGGCTGCTGCGTCGAGCAGGAGGCGGTGGAGCTCGGTGATGGTACGGGCGCCGCGGTCCAGTGACTTGGTTCCCCGCGTGCGCAGCAGTTCGGGGAAGAGGCTGCTGCTGTCGGCGAAGGACTGGAGCAGGGCGTGCGCGTAGGCGTCCATGATGCCGGGGAGCGAGGGCTCGGCCGTGCGCAGTTGCGCTGCTACGTATTCCTCGCGGCGTTCCAGCATCCGCTCGCTCAGGGCAGTGATCAGCTGTTCTTTGTCTTCGAAGCGGCGGTAGATCGTGCCGACGGAGACGCCGGCGCGTTGCGCGACGCCGGCGATCGTCATGTCCTCCAGGCCGGAGGTGGAGGCGATCTCCTCGGCTGCCCGCAGGACGCGGGCGAGGGTCGCGGCGCTGCGGGCCTGCTGGGGTTCCCGGTAGGACGCTGGGCGCTGCTCCGGATCCTCGGTCATGTCCCGCATGGTATCTGCGGCACTCTCAGCAGGACCTTTTGACAACTGGCGCACCCCTCGGCGTACTCTCTTAATGCGAACGTGAATTCACATTCACATCCTATCGGAGGTTCGACCGTGACCGACAACCAGACTCCCCCGCCCGTCACCGTGACACTTGAGGCCGGACCCACCGGCGCCGGGAGCATCGACGACTTCGAGCTCTTCTACGCCCGCCGCGCCCTGGAGCGCTTCCGGACTCTGCTGGGCCGCCAGGGGCTCCTCGACCTCCTGGCCGCGGACATCGAGGAGGGCAACGCCGTCCTGCGCGAATGCGCCCGCACCTCCGACGGAAGCTTCAAGGCAGGCACCACCGTCCTCGCGACGAAGGGCCTCACCTCGGGTGCCTTCCTGGCCTGGATGGACAAGGCCTTCGCGGGCGACGAGCGCGCACTCCTCGCGGCGCACCCCGAGCACTACGTGATGGGCACCGACTCCATCGGTGCGCGCGTGGTGGAGAACATCGGCCCCCACGTCGCCGACTTCTACATGGGCGGCTGGGGAACGGACGCACTGGCCTGGGCCGCGGACGCGGACGAACTCCTCCCGGAGTCGGAGTTTCCGCGCAAGATGTCCTCGAACCTCTTCCTGGCCGACGGCACCGTCGTCGGGCGGGCGCTGATCCAGTTCGGCGACACCGCCGACGGCTTCACCGCGAACCTGACGGTGTACTTCCCCGTCACCTGCCCGGACGAGGTCCTGGACCATCACCTGCGGCACTACGCCGTCGAGTTCAGGAACTGGATCGTCGCCGCCGCGGCCGCCCGCACCTGAGATCCCGGGGCGGCGTCACGACGGATCTGAACCGCCAGCCAGCCACCGACTCTGTGGACGCCTGTCACATGGTGTCCCTGCGTCCGTCACGTGGACCGAAGACCGCAAGGGCATCGGCACCTTCTATCCCCTGGGCAATCGGGGCAACCTGGCCGCACATCCCCCGGGGGCTCCTTCGGCCGTGTCGATCAGTCAGGGTTCACCGTCTACCGGCTCCGGGCCGGCGCTTATCGTTCAGGCGTCGTCGTCCAGCTTCTCCACCACGCGGACGGAGATCTCAGCCAGGGTTCGGAGCTCCGCCGCGGTGAGCTGGTCCAAGAACAGGGATCGGACGGCCTGCACGTGCAGCGGGGCCGCCGCAGCGATGGCCTCGCGCCCCGCTTCCGTGATCACCGCGAAGGCGCCCCGCCCGTCTTCCCGGCACTCCTCCCGCACCACCAGCCCCCGCCGGATCATTCGCGTGATGTGGTGAGACATCCGGCTCTTCTCCCACTCCAGCGCCCGCGCGAGGTCCTGATACCGCCGGCGGCCCTCTGGCACATCCGTCAGGTTGACCAGGACCGCGTAATCCGCCGACGCCAAATGGGATTCCGTCTGCAGCAGATGCGACAGGCGGCCCATCAGCCGCTCATGCAACCGGACGAAACTCCTCCACGCGTGCTGCTCCTCCGCCGTCAGCCAATTCACCCGGTCAGTCACGAGGTCGAGTGTAGTGAACTGGTTGATGCGTCATCGGACCGGCTGGGTGCACGCGGCCACCGTCGCGATACGGCTCGGGCGGAGTCTTCACGCCCGACGTGCTGACGGCTGAGCCTCTTGGGTGGCCGCGTGATGAGCAAGGAGGCGGCACTCCGACACCGGGGCCGCCCCAATGCCCCCGCCGCTACGCCCCGGCCGTCTGGGCGACCGGGGTGTTCAGGAGCTGCTGCTCCCAGAGCGTCGCGATCCCGGTAGCACCTGCATGCCCCAGGGCCGCCAGCTGATCTTCCGGCGTGATGAGGTTCGTCCGGGCCCAGTCACGCTGCCACTCGCCCATCACGGCCAGCCAGGTGACCGGAACGACCCCGGCCTGGATCATGCGCTGCACCGCCATGTCGTGAGCCTCGGCCGACACGCCTCCGGAGGCATCGGTGACGGCGTAGACATCGAAGCCCTCGCCCGCCGCCTGAATGGCGGGCATGGCCACGCAGATCTCCGTCCACAGACCGGCGATGATCAGCTTCTTGCGTCCGGTGGCCTTCACGGCGTCCACCACCTGCTGGTCCTCCCAGGTGTTGATGAAGGTCCTGTTGATCGGCTTCTGGTCCGGAAAGACGTCCTGCAGCGGCTGAATCAGCAGGCCCCCGCGATCTTCCACGACTGTGGTCAGGATCGTCGGGACACCGTAGCCCTTGGCCGCTTTGGCCAAGCCCACGACGTTGTTGGTGACCATCATCGGCTCGTGGCTGTGAAGGTTGGCGAACTGGTACGGCTGGTGATCGATCAGCACCAGGACGCTCTCCTCGGGGGTCAGCAGGGCTTCGAGGCCGGCCTTCGGCGACGTGCTCACGGAGATCTCCTCAGGAGTGCGGGGCACGCGCAAACCAATTTGGTTGACGCATCATCTTTCTATATGACACGTCAACTACTTGTCCAGTGCTGGCTGTTCGAGGGGCAGAGGGCTGTCGGCCGAGCAGCGACGAGAGAACGGCGCGATGTGCAACGACGCCGAAGAACAGGGGCGTGGATGCGCCTCCGGCTGCGGCAGGTGTTGATTGGGCCACCCCGGCCCGTATCCGCCGATGGGCGTGGATCTGTCGCATCAGAGCCCAGTACGCCAGACACAGGCCCTTGCCCCGGCTTCTCGCCCACGCGGAGCGCGCTCCAGCGTTCCAGCGGCGGGCACTTGAGCTCAGGAAGACCGCCGTCGCGGCGGGTGATCCTCAGCTGTACGGGACGCAGTACGCCCACGAGCCGGACGGCTCGGATCTGCGCTCGTAACCGATATCGGATCCGGCCACAAACGAGACCGTCGACTGTCCGCTTCTGTCCCGCAACGCGCTTGAGAATATCTCCAGAACGTCTCTTCCGGCGGCGTACGAGATGACAGCTCTACCGGTAAGCCATCAGATTCCTAAGGCTGGGCGGCGGATCCGGCAGTCTCCTCTTGGGCTCGCAGCATCTGCGCCATGGCCTCCAGGCTCCGCGCCGCGGCCGTGCCGCCACCACACGTCAACGAGGCGATGAGGCTGCCGAGCAGACCGTCGCGGTCGGCGACGATCCGGACCTGGCCGACTTCGACGACGAGGCCCAACAGATCCAGCCGCAGTCCCTGCGGGATGTCGAGCACGACACAATCCGGAGCAGGCGTTGTCATTCTGACGCTCCCTCTTGAAGGGCTGGTGTGCCCCTCCTTGTACCCCTTGAGACAGTCCGTACCCGCCCGCGCGGCTGCACCCGATACCGCTTCGCCAAGCACGTCGCCCGACGGGCACTCCGCCAGGCCTGTCGCGCCTGGTCCTTCCTGTTCAGAGCAGGAGGGCCGGTGGATCCGAACGGTATGGGGCGGGCCCAACTACGCAGCCGAGTGGAGTCCGAAGTAGGGATCGTCCGGCGGGCTCTTAGGCCTACCGCTCCATCGGCCGACTTGCGTAGCCCGCGTTCGGCGACCTGGACCGAACCGATGCGGGTTCCTTCGTGTTCGACGTGCAGAATCCGGGAGCCGACGCGCTTGTGTGTACGAGGCCCTTGGCCTGCCGCTCGCCCGCGTCCGGGCTCTCTCCCTGCGCACCGAACTCACTCCAGCCAGCCGCGCCTACCGCCACCAGCCGAGCCTGGAAGCCGACGACGACAGAGCCCGCCTGCTCCAATCCGTCGCCGACCGGGCCCACGCCCGTTTTGGGCCGCACGCCATCCGGCCCCGCTGCCCTCGCCTCTCCCCTGTCCACCTAAGGGCTCCTGACAAAAGTGGTGGGCTTGACCTGGTCCGAGGTCGATGCCGCGCACGAGGCCGCCGGCTAGCGGGACGTTGTCAGTCACGTAATGGCACGAGACAAACCCGGCGACGTCGGCGATCATCCCCGGGGTACTGGTCGCCCGTCCAGGGCACTTCGACAAGATCGTGCTACGAACTCGCCACCAGGTGAGTCATGGATGAAATCACTCCCAGATTCGCATGTGTCAGAGCGTCGGCTTCGGTGGGGCCTCCGGTGAAGCCGACGACCTGCATCGTCGCGGCGAGCGCCGCGTCCACGCCCGCTGGACTGTCCTCGATCACCAGGCATCGTTCCGGCAAGTACCCCATTGTCCGGGCCGCGTGCAGGAACAGGTCGGGGGCCGGCTTGCCGAAGGGCACGTCGTCGGCGCTGAACACCCGCCCGGTGAAACGGTCCTGGAGCGCGGTGACGGACAGCGAGTGCGCTATGCGCTCGTGACTGCCGCTCGAAGCGACGCAGTAGGGCAGTCTTCGTGCGTCGAGGTGATCCAGCAATTCCCGCACGCCGGGCATCGTCTGTGGGCGCGCGGCGAACGCGTCGCGGAACCTCGTGCGGTACTCCGTCAGCCACTCCGGGCCGATGGGAGCGGCGGCGTGGCTGCGTATCTGGTCATAGAGGTAGCTCTCGGGGCGGCCCAGGAACCGGCGGCGAACCTCTGCTGGGTTCAGGGGCCAGCCGGACTCCGTGGCCATGGCCGCCACGACTTCGGGGCCGATGCGTTCGGTGTCCACCAGGACGCCGTCGCAGTCGAAGATGACAAGCAGGGCGTCCTTCAACGCGATCTGCGCAGGCGTGTTCAACGGTGACCTCGCTTCGTGATGTGGTGTGGTCCGCCGACCGCCCGCCGCTGGTCGAGGCCGCGGTCGGCGGAGCGGTACCGGTGCCGGTTCAGCGGCGGGCGGCGGCGAGTGACGCGAGTGCCGCCTCGACCACCGCGTGCTCGGTGAGGCCGACCGCTGTCATGGCGTCCTCGGCCGGAGCCGACGTACCGAAGTCGTCGACGGTCACGGCGCGGCCGTGTTCACCGAGCAGGCCGTGCCAGCCGAAGGCGGTGCCCGCCTCGACGACCACTCGGGCGCGCACGGACGGCGGGAGCACGCTGTCCCGGTAGTCGGCGTCCTGCTGCGTGAACCAGTCCAGGCAGGGCACCGAGACGACCCGGGCGGTGACCTCGTGGCCGACGAGCACGTTCCGCGCCGCCAGCGCCAGTGCCACTTCACTGCCGCTGGCCATCAGCACGACGTCGGCCACTTCCTGAGTGTCGGTCACCACGTAGGCGCCGCGTGCGACACCTTCCTGGACCATCTCGGACGGTGTCGGGAGGACGGGCAGGCCCTGGCGGGCGAGGGCCAGACCCACGGGACCGCCGCGGCTGAGGGCGCTGAGCCAGGCGGCCGCGGTCTCCGTGGCGTCGGCCGGCCGGACGACGGCAAGTCCCGGCATGGCGCGTAGGGCGGCGAGGTGTTCGACCGGCTGGTGGGTGGGGCCGTCGGCGCCCAGGGCCACGGAGTCGTGGCTCCAGATGTGGACCACGGGCAGTTGCATGAGGGCGGCGAGGCGCAGGGAGGGGCGCTGGTAGTCGCTGAACACCAGGAACGTACCGGCGAAGGGGGTGTCGTAGCCGACCAGGGCGATGCCGTTGAGGGCCGCCGCCATCGCGTGTTCGCGTACGCCCCAGTGGACGTTGCGCCCGAGCGGGCCCTGCCCGTCGCTGTCGTGCGCCGGCAGGAACGATCCGCCTGACGTGATGGTCGTACGGTTGCTGTCCCCGAGGTCGGCCGAGCCGCCCCACAGCCTCGGCAGCGCTTCGGCCAGTGCCTGGATTACCTTGCCGGACGCGTCACGCGGGGCGACGGTGCTCCCGGGCTCGAAGTGCGGCAGCACGGCTGCGGCAGTGGCAGGGTCCAGTGGCTGTACGGCACGTGCGCGGGCCCGCGCGGCCTCGGGGTGTTCGGCCGTCCAGCGGGCCAGTTCCCGGTCCCAGGCGGCATGCAGCTCGGCGCCCCGCTTCAACGCCCCGCGCGTGTACTCCAGTACGTCCGCGGGGACGCTGAACTCGCCTTCGATGCCGAGTAGTTCCTTGACCGCGGTGGCTTCGGCGGCGCCCAGCGGAGCGCCGTGCGACGCGGGCGTGTTGACGGCGTTCGGGGCGGGGAAGGCTATCTGCGAATTCAGGGCGATGAAGCTGGGCCGGCCGGTCTCCGCGCGCGCCGCGCCGAGGGCCAGGTCGAGGGCGTCGGTGTCCACGTCGCCGTCGGCGCCGAGTCCGACCGTCTGCACGAACCAGCCCTGGGCCCGGAACCGGGCGGCGGTGTCCTCATGGGTCGTCAGGCCGGTGGGGCCCTCGATCTGGATGTCGTTGTCGTCCCAGACGACGACCAGGTTGTCCAGGCGGTGCCGGCCGGCGAGTGCGCCGGCCTCGTAGGAGATGCCCTCCTGGAGGTCGCCGTCGGAGCACAGCACCCACACGGTGCGGCCCGCGGGGCCGTCGGGTGAGGTGTCGGCGCCTGCCAGCCGGTTCTCGTCGCGCTTGAGCGCCATCGCCATGCCCACGGCGGTGGCAACGCCCTGGCCGAGCGGGCCGGTGGTCGTCTCGACGCCGGCGGTGTGCCGGTACTCGGGGTGCCCTGGCGTCAGTGATCCGAGCCGGCGGAAGCGGCGCAGATCGTCCAACTCCAGCCCGTAGCCGGTCAGGTAGAGCTGCGTGTACTGAAGGATGCTCGCGTGGCCGCAGGACAGTACGAAACGGTCCCGGCCCTCCCAGGCGGGATCCGCCGGGTCGTGGCGGACATGCCGCTGAAACAGCAGGTGCGCCACGGGCGCGAGGGCCAGTGCCGTGCCCGGGTGCCCGGAACCCGCGGCCTCGACCGCGTCCACTGCCAGGGCCCGCGCCACAGCGACGGCCCGGGTGTCCGCCGCGCCGAACACACGCCCCCCGGCGGGGGAATCCTCAAGGGACCGCGTCGACCGTGCTGTTGAGAAAACCACGAAGGCTCCTTACAGAGAACATGACGTCATGATGACTTTGGGAAACGTAACTCACTCCTCCGCATCGACACCAGAGGGGTCTTTCCCAGCCCCGTCTCGGAGATGTAGCAGGCCAGCGGCATGCAGACGCGCACACGAAGGGCGGCGAGGGCATCGAGCACCCGAAGATTTCGTTTAGGTGTCTACTATTGACGCGCCGAATGTCCTGTAGTCATCATGATGTCTCGATGACATGCAAGCCCGACAAGGAGGTCGTGGATGGCCGGGCACAAGTACGCACAGGTGCGCGACCACCTCCTGCGGCGCGTGCAGAGTCTCCCCGTCGGGGAGCGACTGCCCGCCGAGGGCGTCCTGTGCAGCGAGTACGACGTGAGCCGCATCACGCTGCGCCGGGCCGTGGACGAACTCGTCCAGGACGGCTACCTCGTGCGGGAGCACGGCCGCGGAACCTTCGTGAGCCACCCCCGCTACAACCTCAAGCACCGCGAGCGGTTCGTGAACGAGGTGACCGGCTTCCATACTCAGCTCACCCGGCAGGGACACACCGTCACCTCACGGGTGACGGTGCAGCAGAGCGAGCGGGCGGGCACCCGCCTCGCCGCCGCGCTCGGCGTCAGTCCCGCCACCTCGGTCGTCCGGCTGGAGCGACTGCGCAGTGTGAACGGCGTGGTGCACCACCTCGCCGAGTCCTTTGTCGAGGAGGACCGGTTCCCCGACGTCCTGACATCGGACTTCACCACCTCTTCCCTGTACGCCTACCTGCGCGCCCGCCACGACGTGCTTCTCGTCCGCAACGAGATCGTCGTCGGACTGCACCGGTGCGACGCACGAGAAGCCGCACTGTTGGAAGTGGCCGAGGAGACCCCTCTGCTGCTTGCCACCTCGTGCGTCTTCGAGCCGGGTCGAAAACCCGTCATCTTCGGCACCTCGAAGTTCCTGCCGGACACGGCGGAACTGTCCTTCGACATCGTGGCCGACTCCGAGTAGTCGCCCGCGGTCGCCTTCCCCGCACCTCCTGTGGAGCACGCATGCTCAGTCGTCTTCTCCCCGAGCAGAACATCCACTTCACCCAGGACAAACTGACCTGGCAGGAAGCCGTTACTCAGGTCGCCCGTCCGCTGGTGGAGGCCGGAGACGTCACCCCCGAGTACGTCCAGGCCATGCTCGACTCGATCGCGGCCGGCGGCACCTACATCGACCTCGGCCACGGCATCGCCCTCGCGCACGCCCGGCCCGAGCACGGTGTGGTGCGCACCGGCATCTCGATGCTCCGCCTGAGCGAACCGGCTCCCCTGCTCGACCTGCCCGAGCACGCGGTCGACCTCTACTTCTGCTTCGCGGCCGCGGACGCCGACGCGCACATGCGCGCCATGGCCTCCCTCGCGCGCATTCTCTCGGACGCCCGGACCCGCCAAGCCCTGCGCGATGCGGCCTCGGCACCCGAGGTAGTCAAACTGATCACCGAATTCGAGGACTCAGAATGAAGTTCCTGGCGATGTGCAGCACCGGACTGGGCAGCAGCTTCATGGTGCGCATGAACATCGAGACCGTCGTACGCGAACTGGGGCTCCAGGACGTCACGGTGGAGCACTCCGACATCAGCTCCGCCGGACCCGACAGCGCGGACGTCTTCTTCGTCGCGAAGGACCTGGAGGACGCCGTCCAGGGCCTGGGTGACGTGGTCGTCCTGAACAGCATCATCGACATGGACGAGTTGCGCGGCGCGGTCAAGGAGGCGGCCGCACGACACGGTCTCAGCTGATCCGTAGCGGCTCCCCACTGATCTGTCTCGATCTGCACTGATCTGTGGGAACTGATTCGCAGAAACGTTTCACCTGTACGTTCATGGCGGCCGCCGGCAGCGCGCGACGTCCCGGTCGTGTCACCGCGGTGCTGAAGCCGTCGACCGGTTCCCCGCACGCCGCCGAGCCGCGCCGAACCGGCGCACATCACTCGCCGAACCCGGCACCCACCACTTCCGCACGCCGCCTCGTCGTGCCCGAAGAGAGGCGTTGTCAGTGAACAGCGTTCTGGACAGTCTTCTGGATGTCTTCCGTGAGCCATCCGTCATCATCGGCCTGATCGCCCTGCTGGGCCTGGTGCTCCAGCGCAAGTCCCTCTCCGACACCGTCAAGGGGACCATCAAGGCATTCGTCGGCTTCCTCGTCCTCGCGGCCGGCGCCGGGGTCGTCTCCGACGCGCTGACCCCGTTCGGCGACATGTTCCAGCATGCCTTCGGGGTGCAGGGCGTGGTGCCCAACAACGAGGCCATCGTCGGCAAGGTGCTCACCGACTACGGCTCCCAGGCCGCGCTGATCTTCTTCTTCGGCATGGTCGTGAACGTGCTGCTGGCCCGGCTGACCGTGTTCAAGTTCATCTACATGTCGGGGCACGTCGCCCTGTACCTCGCGGCCATGATCGCCGTCATCCTCATCGCGAACGGCTTCAGTACCTGGCAGGCCATCCTCTGGGGCTCCCTCGCACAGGGCCTGATCACCACCCTGTCCCCGGCGCTCGTCCAGCCCTGGATGCGCCAGGTCACCAAGACCGACAGCGTCGCACTCGGCCACACCGGCAACGTCGGCATCGCCACCAGCGGCCTCGTAGCCAAGTTCTTCGGTGACCCCGCCAAGTCCACCGAGGATCTGAAGATCCCCAAGGGGCTCGGCTTCCTGCGCGACACCACGGTCGTCATCGCCAGCTCCATGGGCGTCATCTACCTGCTGGTCACGCTGGTGGCGGGCCCCGGCTACGTCGAGGGCGAACTCAGCAACGGCCAGTGGTACGTACTGTGGGCGATCATGCAGGCCGGCAAGTTCGCCGCGGGTGTGTTCATCATCCTCGCCGGTGTCCGTGTCGTCCTCGCCGAGATCATCCCCGCCTTCAAGGGCATCTCGGAGAAGCTGGTGCCCAACGCCCGGCCCGCACTGGACGTCCCGATCGTCTTCACCTTCGCCCCGAACGCCGTGCTCGTCGGCTTCCTGGCCAGCTTCGTCGGCGGCCTCATCGGCATGGGCATCCTCGTCGCCGTCGGCGGCACCATCATCATCCCCGGCATCGTGGCCCACTTCATGACGGGAGCCGCCTCGGGTGTCGTCGGCAACGCCACCGGCGGACGGCGCGGCGCCGTCCTCGGCGCCCTGACCAACGGCCTGCTGATCACCTTCCTGCCGCTGCTCGTCCTGCCCTTCCTCGGCGACGTCGGCCTGCAGAACTCCACCTTCTCCGACGCCGACTTCGGTGTCTCCGGCCTCCTGCTCGGCGGCGCCGAACGCATCGGTCACATAGCCGTCATCGCTCTCGTCCTCGTCGCCCTGGCAGCCACCTTCGTCGCCAGCATCCTCGTCACCCGGCGCGGCCCCACCGACGAAGTCACCACGGAGAAGGAAACTCAGCCCGCCGGCTGAGTCACCTACGCACCAAGAGGGCACGGACACCACCCACGCATGACGCCGGGGCTCGCAAGCGGGAGAAGACCGAGAAGGACAGGTCCGCCACCGAGTTGGCGGCGAGCACCGCGGAAGCCGGGCTGGAGAAGATTCGCACACAGGCCCGCAAGCTCTCCGGCGACTACACAATTGAGGGGCAGTCCGTCGCGCGCCGACTGGACAAGGCGATGAACATCGCGCCCAACGCGCCGGGAATGTTCGACAAGTTGGGCGATGCCCTCAGGTGCATCGGTAAGGCGCTCGCGGCACTCGACGACACCGTGATGGACGTCATCGACGACGTCGTGGCGGACGCGGTCAAGTGGCTGGCGGAACACGCCATCACCATCGCCGCCCTCGGTGACGTACTCGCGACCGTAAGCGCCGCGCTGGGCGCCGTCTCGCTCGTACTGCTCTTTTGAGCCCGGTCTTCCCTCCGCTGGCGGCCGCATCATCGGCGGTGGCCGCAGGGTCGGGCGCATTCGCTCTGGGTGCACTGGCTTTGCACGGAACAGCGCGCGCCGTCGGAGGCGAATCCGTGGTCTCCAGCCGGACTCTGGCCCAGGACGCTCTCGGTGTTCTCCTTCGGTCTGGCCTTCAAGGGCGTGTCCGCCGTGGTCGCCTGCAGAACACTGGTTCCAGGCTGCCCCAGGTCGGGCCGACCACCCGGCCCAGGCCGGTGCCGACAAGGAGCCAAGGACACGCGGCAGTCGGTGCCCTTCCTGTTGACCTCGATGCGGGCCAGGGCTTCGTCGATCTCACCTTGGGTCGACTCTTGACATGCGCACAGCGGGGCAGCAAATTGAATTCACTTCGACTACCCATCGCCGCGGTGCCGCACGACGTAGTGGCGATCCGCTTCGCATGAGGAGAGGTCAATGACGACACTCAATCGAAGGCGCTTCTTCGGGGTTGCCTCGACGGCGGCCGGAGTGGCCGCGACGACGTCGCAGGGCGTCGCCCTGGCGAGCGGCAGAGATGAGCGGAACCCGCACCTCATCGGAGTCCAGGCCGACAACGGCGCGAGCGTGATCGCGCAGAACTTCCTTGATCCGCGCACGGTGGACATCACGATCAACTCGGTTGCGCTCGGCCACACCGCGTCGGCGCGCATCATCCTTCCGAATCGGTTCGGCTCGCGGGCCGGCGCCTCATGGCCGGTCCTCTACCTTCTCCATGGCGGTTACGGCGACTACACGGACTGGGCGCGGCACAGCGACATCGCGCGCCTCGTCCGGAAGCGCGACGCACTGGTCGTCATGCCGGATGGCGGAGCACTCGGTTTCTACACGGACTGGTGGACCCGCGGCGCAGGCAGCAAGCCGGGCTGGGAGACATTCCACTTGGTGGAGCTCTCGCAGATCCTCGCGCGGGGGCTGCACGCCGCCGACCGGCGCGCGATCGCGGGTCTGTCCATGGGAGGCTTCGGCGCGATGTCGTACGCGGCTCGCCGTCCCGGCTTCTTCCGCGCCGCAGCATCCCTCAGCGGCACGCTGGACACGCTCCACCCGACCGCCGAGCCAGTCTCCGCCGACCGGTTCGCGACGTGGCTCCTGCAGACACATTACGCACCCGGCGGGTACGACGCGCTCGACCTCTTCGGCGATCCAACGGCTCAGCGCGCCGTCTGGGCGGCGCACAACCCGGCAGACCTCGTAAAGGACCTGCGTGGCACGGAGTTGTACGTGTCCTGCGGTAACGGGCGGATCGGACCGTTGGATCCGCCCGGAACCGATCCTTCTGACATCTCCGTCCGATACGAAGCCGTCCAATTGGCGCAGAACCAGGAGTTCGTCAAGCGGGCGACCCGCCTTGATCTCGACGTGACCTTCGAGACCTACACCGGCTCGCACACGTGGCCCTACTGGGCGCGTGAGCTCGAGAAGGCGTTTCCACTCCTGATGCGGGCGCTCGATGCGGGGTGAGTCTGCGACACACCTGCGCTGCCCCGTAGCGCTTCAAGACTGCTTCACCGCTGCTGACCTCAGGTGATGCGCCGACCCGGCATGATCAAGACCGTGCTCACACGGATGATCTACCTGTTCGCCACGCGGGTCCTCGCGTGGCTGGACCTACTGTGACGCTCACGCTCCCTGGGTCGTCAGATGCGGGTGGCCATCACGTGCGCGAGGCGCAACAGGTCGCGCACGCCCGGATCATCTCCGTCAGCCCGGGCCAGAGCCGCGCGCTCGGCGTCGCCCAAACCGGTCGGCGACCGGCGCAACAGCGAACCGGGATGGTGCAGATCGTGCACCCGGGTCACGGACGCGAAGGAGCGGCGGCGCGGCGGCGCGTCCACGTCGAGCTGCCCGGAGTAGACGACGTGACGTCCGCCCGGCGCCGCCAGCACCGCGCGCAGGCGACGGGCGGAGCCGACGATCGCGGGCGGGGCGTCGACCGGGGCGAGACCCCGCCACGGGTCGAAGAAGTGGAACCGGTCCTCGGAGCCGGCGTGCCCGCCGACCACGTCCCAGGCCGGGACCGCGCACAGCTGCGACAGCATCGGGGTGTCGCGGGACGCCACCGGCCGCATCCCTCCGGCGTCCAGCCGCCACAGCACAAGACCGCCGTGCAGCCCCGCCGTCACGAGCGCGTCCTCCCCCGCGAAGATCAGCTCCCGTACCGGCGCGTGCTGCGCCGGTACAGGGGCCGCGTCCAGCGCGTGGCCGAGTGCGGCATGGACGGCGATCAGGCGGTAGCCGTCGCACAGCACCATACGGTCGCCCTCCGGGGTCACCGCCATCGGACCGCCGGTGCTCAGCGTCCACTGCCCGAGGTCGACCTGGCGCAACTCCCCGGCCGTCTTCAGGACCAGGGCCTGCGGCATGAGGGGCAGCGAGACCACGCATCCGTATGCCGTGGCCGCCAGATGCGCCCCGGTGAGCGTGGGGCCCTGCGCCAGCACCTGCGTCCCGTTCGACGTGTGCCGGACCAGTTCCGCCCGGGCTTCGTACCCCTGGCTGCGGCGCAGCGCGACCACGTGCCCGGGGCCGAGGACGGCGAGCGAACTGTGGCACACGGGGCCGCGGTGGAGCACCGTCCGTGTGCCGGACTCCGGCTCGATGGTCTCGATCACCTCGCGCGACTGCCCGTCCGAGCCGTCCGTCACGTGCGCGGTGGCCAGCACCTCGCCGCCGTGCCCGAAAGCGCTGTGCGCCGCGGAGAACGGGGCGAAGTCCTCGGGCAGCGCCCGGGTGGCCGTGCCGGCCGCCCCCTCTACGATGGCCCGGGCGCGGCGCGGGGAGAGGGACCGCAGCCAGTCGAACAGTTCCGCATCCAGCGGATGGCCCGGCGCCCCGGCGCGCCGCGGGATCCGGCGCACGAGGTGCACCGCGTCGGCGACGGGAGCGGAGCGGACGAGCTCCCAGTAAGCCGGCCAGTCCCGTCGGCGCGCGAGCCGGCGCGCCGTGTCCTCCAGTGCCGACGCCGACACGTGCTGCACGGGCAGCACCTCTGGGAGCCACCCGTCCACCGCGATCCGGGCCTCCGGCACCTGCCGGCCCAGGGAGTCGGGGTCAAGCACCCGCCGCGGCACGTCGACCTCCGGTTCCTGCGGCAGGCCCGCCGCCCGCAGCGCGCTGTTCTGCCGCGACACCGCGTCGCCCAGGGACGAGAGGTAGGTGGCGGGCGCGCGGTCGGCCAGCCTGCGCAGCCACGTCACCGCCTCCTCGCCGACCTCCACGGCCTCCCGGGGACGGTCTGCGTCGAGCAGAATCCCGTGCAGGCTCATCAGCGCCGTCGTCCACGCAGAGGTGTACCGGTGCGGATCGGCCTCGGCGAGGCGCCGGTTGAGCTCGGCCACCTCCCGTGCCGGCGCGACGGCCTCGGCGTGCCCGCCGCGCGCGGACAGGTGCTCGCGCAGCCGTTCCAGCGACGCGACGAGCGGCGTATCCTCGACCAGCGCCCCCTCGCGCACCAACTCCCGGCCCAACGCGACCGCTTCGCGCAGGGCGACGTCCTCCGCAGGCGGACGGAACGTGAGGGCCGCCCCGTTGGACAGCGCGATCGCCAACCCCCTGCGCTGCCGCGGATCGTGGACGGCGGCCCCGCGGTACGCGCTCGCCGCCTCCTGGTTGGCCCGGTACGCCTCCTCCCACCGACCGGCCGACTCCAGATACACACTCTCATTGGCCAGCGCGGTCGCCCGGTACGGTTCGTACCGGCGCAGATCGTCCCGGACGAGACGGGTGAAGAGGTCCACCACGCGCTGCTGCGTCGCCACCGCTTCGTCGACCTCGCCGGTGCGGTGCAGCAGACCGGCGACGTTGGTCAGGGTGCGGCCGACATGCTCCTCGTACGTCTCCGGATCGTCGGCGGCCAGTTCCTGGAAGAGCTCGGCCCCGCGCCGCGCCGCCCGCAGCGCCTCCTTCGTGCGCCCCAGTTCGTGCAGGTCGTCGCCGTGCCCGGCGTACAGCCAGGCGTGTTGGTGCCGGTCCGGTGCCGCCGCGATCCGGGACGCGAACAGCCGGACGTTGACGGCGGCCCGCCCCACCACGAGGTCCGCGGGGACCGGGTGCGGCACGGCGTGCACCACGTCCTCCAAGAGCGCCGTCGTGATGTCGGGCAGCTCGGCCAGAGCGGTGAGGGCGGCGCCCCCGGCGGCCACGCCGAGGCCGGGATCGGCGGCCAGCAGCGGATACAGGCAGGCGGGCCCGAGGTGCGGCCAGCGGCCCGCCGCCGCGATCAGCGTCGACACCGCCCGGGCGGGACCGGAGCCGTGCCGCAGCACGGCGCCTGCGGTGTCCGCCGCCCACGCCTGCGCCGGGTAGTCGGCCGCGTGGCCCGGCACGGTCAGCGCGACGAAGTCCTCCGCCAACCGGTCCGGATAGAGCGGTTCCAGGACCGTGCCGTCCACGCCCTCGGGCGGTGGATAGCAGACGCCGTGGTCCGCCAGCACGGTGGGCGTCGGATGCCCGACCTCCAGCGCGTCCACCAGCAATGCTCCCCGCTCTTGCGGCTGCGCACCGCTCAGGGAGGCGGCGAATACCACCCGGTTCATGTCCGCGGGGGACAGGGTGATCCGTCCCGCGCCCCGCCGGTCGTGCAGCAACACCCAGCCCAGGTGCTCGCGGTCGAGGAGGTAGAGGGTGAGCCCCGCCAGATCGGGCGGGGCGCGCCGCCCCGAGGCCGCGGCGTCGATGGCGACCAGGGCGGCCATGTGCACGGCGAGCACCAGCCTGAAGTCGTCGTCGGCGAGGTCGGGTTCGCCCGCCGGCGCGGCGATCCCGTACCGCTCGGCGAAGGCGGCGCGTGCCGCACGGAACATCGCCCCCCGCTCGCCCTGCCCGGCCGCCGGGCCCCTCGGCTCGTCCAGAGGCCCGAGGGCCTGTGTCGACACGTCGATCTGCTCACCGGCGAGCGCCCCGCGCAACGCCGGCCACGGGTCGGTGCCGCGCGCCAGCAGCAGGACGCGGGCGCGCACGTCCGGCCGGTGCAGCAGGGCGTTGCTGAACAGCCAGGTGAGGCTGGTCAGCGACCAGCGATCCGCGTAGTCGACCAACAGCAGGAGCCCGGCCGCACTGTCCCGCGTCAGGTCCTGGCTGCCGGGCGGCGGCAGCACGGTCCCGGGCCCCTCGACCGCGGTGACCACCTTCCAGCCCTGCCCGGACAACTCGGCGGCCAGCTGCTGGGCCAGCCGGGTCTTGCCCTGCCCGCCCGGCGCGTGCAGCCAGCGCGCCGCTCGCTGCGGACCGCCGGCGCACCAGGCGTGCAGCGCCCCCAGCTCGTCCTCCCGCCCGGTGAACGGCGCCACGGCGAACCGCGCGTGGAGCATCCGGCTGGGCTGCTGCCGCAGCCACTGCGGATCCGTCTCGGGGGGCGGCTCCCACCGGCGCAGCACGTACAACGGCGTACCGTCACCGAACACATGGATGTCCGCGCCGATGACACCGTAGGCGAACCCGCCCGTCGCGCTGACGTGCTGCTCGCTCACGTCGCGCGGTCACCGCGGCCGACGCCGGGCTCCTGATGGACAATCACGTTCCCGCCCTGCGCGCCGAACGCCTGCCCGTGGTCGCGCGCCTCGACGTGCTGCACCCAGTGGCGCTGCTGGGCGGGCAGTTCGTCCTGCAGCCGTTGGGTCAGCACCCGCACGTCGTCGGCCACCTCCGGGTGCGCGCGAAGGAACTGCTCGAGCCGCAACTGCCACGCCGGGGCCAACTGCCGGCGCGCCGCCTCCGGATCCTCCGCCTCGGACACCAACGCGGCCTCGCTCTCCAACAGCGCGGCCAACGCACCCTGTTCCGGTGCGTCGTCCCGCCCGAACAGCCGCAGCAACCCGGATCGCGCGGCGCCCCAGGCGTCCGTCGCCATCGCGGCGACGAGCGTCGTCGACGCGGCCGTCGCGAGCGCCGCCAGGGATTCGATCATGAGTGTCCTCCCGTTGTCGTGCCCACCTCATCGTGCCACCGCGGCGTGCCCCGCGCCCGCACCTTCCCCGATCAACGTGCCGCGGTTATGGTGGTCGGCCACACCACCGGACCAACGACACGGTGACGACGCCGTGGGCGAGGGGGCGTCGTGCGGCGTCGCAACGGCTCGAAGCGCACCGGCCTGCTCCGGCAGCTCCGCACGGCGCGCGTCCTGTTCGACACCCGTGACTTCGCCGCGGCGGAGGTGCTCCTGCGCAGCCTGTTGCCCGACTGCGAGGCGGAGCTGGGAGCGAACCACGAGGAGACCATCGGCCTGCTCAACCTGCTCGGCTCCACCCTCTACCAGCAACGCAAGGCGGCCGCGTCCGCGCAGATCGCCCGCGAGGCCACCGACCGTGCGGCCCGCGCCTGGGGCCCCGACGACCCCGCGACCCTCGACTGCGCCCACAACCTCGGCGGGGCCCTGGCGATCCAGGGCGACGTCTCCGCGTCCGTCGCGGTTCTCGACGACACCTGGCAGCGCCGCGCCCGCCTCCTCGGCGCCGCCCACGAATCCACCCTCACCACCGCCAACACCCTCGGCGCGACACTCTTTGCCGCAGGCCTCCGCCGCGACGGCCTCACGATCCTGCGCCGCGCTCACGCCCAGAGCACGGGCCTGCCGGCCGGGCATCCGGTGCGTGAGGACATCGCCGGCAATCTGCGGATCGCGGAACGGAACGCGGGCGGCTGACCGACGACCGCTTCCCGGACACACCGGGGGAGTTCGCTGCGAAGAGCACGCGAGATGTCGCCCGCGTCCTCACTCGGCCTTCCTGAACAGCTCCGACATGTGGTCCCCCGTCTCATGGCCGAGCAGCCCCGCCGAGTCCGCCCCGATCAGACCGATCCGCCCGGCCAGTTCCCGGCCGTGGACGTCGACGGCGGCCTCGATGAGCCCGGCGAGCGCGTCCAGGGCGCCGCGGGCGCGGGAGCGCGCGAGTGCTGCGCAGCCGACGGCGACCAGCGCGGCCGGCCACCACCAGCAGGCGAGCAGGGCGTAGCCCACGGCCCAGGCGGCGAGGCGGGCGGCGGCGCTGAAGGAGTCGTGCGCCGACTGGATGTGGCGTACGGCGGGTTCGGGGAGGATCAGCCACAGGCGGGGCCAGAGAGCGGCGAGGTCCACGCCGTAAGCGGCCTCCACACGGTCTGCCGTCGCCTGCATGCGGTCGCCGTACCAGGTGGGGCGAGTGGGTCTGCGCAGCGCTATGCGGTTGCGGGCGTCGGTGAGGGCCTGGATCTGTGCAAAGGCCTGGGCCGGGGCCGCCACCGCGTCGCCGTCTTCGGCATCGGTGCGCATGACGGGGTAGGCCGCGTTGAGCTCCTGCTCCCGGCGCCCCCACTTCCGCCTGCGCCGGTCGACGAGAGCCTGCGACAGCGGGTCGCGGGCGAAGCGCAGCCAGTACTGCTCGATCACGCCGCCGAGGAACTGCGCGGCGAGTGAGGCCGCGGTCGCGGTGAGCAGGACGAGGGCGACCAGGAGTGCGGCGGTCCCTGTGCGGTCGAGGGCGGGGCGGGCGGCGAGGTCGTCCAGGGTGGTGCGCAGCCGGTCGATGTCGCTCCAGTGGCGGTGGCCAAGGGTGGTGCCCACGGCCGTTGCGGCAAGGAAGAGGGCGCCGGGGAGGACCAGCAGGTTCAGCCAGCGTTCGGTGAGTTTGCCGCCCAGGGTGGCGAGGAGAGAGTTCATGCGGGCCGGGTCACTGTGCGGGGCCAAGGCGGCTCTTGCGCATGCGGGTGTCGTTGACGGCGCAGTGCGGGGCGGGGAGCAGGTCGCGGGCCCGTTCGACGCGGGTGCACTGGGCCGGTCCCGGGCATAAGGCCACCTTGATGTGGGGCGTGATGCCCGGGACTTCCCCGCCCCGGGAGTCGTTGCCGAGCCCGCGTGCGTCCCCGGTCTGGCGCAGCAGCATGTCCAGGGCACGGAAGCAGGCGTCGAGTTCGTCGGAGCCCGCCCCTGACCGCAGCAAGTCCCGTGCCCGCTCGGCCGTCTCCCGGACCCCGGGCTGCCGCAGGTCCTCCGGCGAGCCGAGCAGCCCGCACAGCGCCGCCGCCGCGCTGCGGTCGGGTCGGGGGAAGTCGGGAGATGCAGTCATGGTCCAAGTGTGCCGTACATCAGGCAGAGTTAAGGGTGAGTTCGGCGCGCCGTCGGAGGTGACGGCTGGGGGGGGAGCGAAGCTGTGAGGTACGACCGGGAGTGGTTCCTTCAGGCGATTCGCGTGCGCCTGGGCCGGGCCGATACGGCGGACGGGAGTGTGGACGCGGACGTGGTGTTCGGTCCTCTCGCGGATGCCGAGCTCCGGGGACTGCTACGGACCTGCGACACGACGACCGACATGGAGGCCCGGCACGCGGCGGGTTGGCTCTGCGCCGCCCGTGCGATGGCCGACCCCGGGGACGGCGGCCGCGTCCACGGGTGCATGTCCGGGACACTGCTCTACCCGGTGTGGGTCGCCGACCCGGGCCTTGTTCCGCCGGAGTTGGCGGCGGGCTACGCGTCCAACGATCCCGCCGTGCACCCCGACCCGGCGAACGCGGACGGCCCCCACGAGTGGGCGGCCCAGGTCGCCGCGTTCGAGATCGTCGTGGAGGGGCGGCAGCACAACCCGCCGCCGGACGCCTCCGAGGACGTGCGCCGACTCCACGAGCTGGCCGTGGTGCTTGCCGCCATGCCACTCGCGCGCGAGGCCCGGCTCGCCACCGCGATCGGGCTCGGCAGCCTCGCCGTCCTCGCGACACCGGAGTACGACCCCTGGTTCCCGGGCCGGCTCAGAGGTGTGTCCGACATCGTGGCCCTCACGGGGGCGACCTGGCCGTTCGGGGACCTGGCGGACGCGGATCCGATCCGGTTCGTCCACGGTGCCCTCAAGCGGATCCCGGCCGGCTCCCCCGAACGGCCCCTCGTTCTCGACGGTCTGGGCCGTCGGCTCCTGGACCGCTACCTGGACTCGCACGATACCGAGGACCTGCACGAGGCGGTGGGCATCGCGCGGGACGTACTGGCCCAACTGCCGCCCGGCGACCCGCATCTGCCCCATTGCCTCAGCGCCCTGGGGGCAGGTCTTGTGCTGTTGCGGCAGGTGGAGGGGGCGACGCCCGAGGAGTGCGACGAGGTGGTGGACGTGTGCCGCCGGGCTGTCGCCGGCCATCTGAAGGGAACCGCGGCGGCGGGCCACGACCTGGGCATGGCGCTCGTCCTCAGGGCTCACCACACCGGCCGCGTGGCGGATCTGGACGAGGCGATCGCCGTGTTCACCGAGGCATTGCGGGCGGCAAGGGATCCGGGCGAGACGGCCGCCTTGCGCAACGCACTGGGCAACGCTCTGCGTGCCCGCTCCGTGGCGACCGGCTCCCAGGCCGATCTGGACAGGGCGCTCGATCTCACCGACCGCTCCGTGGGCTCCGAGGAGGCGGTGGACGGACCGCAACTGCCGCTCATCGCTCCCGCGATGGCCCTGTACAACCGCTACCTGCTCGACCCGAAGGCGAACGGGGCAGATCTGGACGAGGCGCTGCGCCAACTGCGGCACGCCGAGGCAATCATGCCGCCGGGCCACCCGGACCGTCCCACAGCACTCGGCGACCTGGGCCTCGTGCTGGTCGCCTGCTATCAACGCTCGGGAGAGCCGGAGGAGTTGAACGAGGCCGTGCTGGCTCATCGGGAGTCGGTGGCACTCACCCGGGAGGGGCACGGGTCGCTCGGACTGCGGCTGCTCAACCTCAGTGCCGCGTTGAGTCTGCGGCACCAGCTGACCGAGGACGGCGACGACCTGCGGGAGACCCGGGAGTGCCGACGGCGGGCCCTCGAACTGCCCGGCATGGGCCCGGCGCACCGGGCGGCGCTGCTGAGCTCGATCGGGCTCAGTCTCACGGCGGGCATCGAGCGTGTCCCCGACCCCGTGGCCCAACTCGACGAGGCGGTAGGGCTCCTGAGGGAGGCGCTCGCCCTCACCTCGGAGGGCGACCCGAAGCTGCCACGGCGCCGCCACAATCTCGCCGGCGCCCTGATGATCCGCGTCGCGAAGACCATGCGGATCGACGAGGCCCGCGAGGCCCGCGAGCTGACCGACGCGGTGATCGCGGCGCTGCCCCCGAACTCCCCCGACCTGCCCGGCGCCCTCACGGTGGCCGCGAGCGCACGGCTCCTGAGCCCCCGCACCCTGCTGTCGTCGGCCGCCCGGGACGAGGTGGTCGCGCTGTACCGCCGGGCGGTCGAGGCCACTCCGCCCGGCCACCCCGCACGCACGCAGCGCCTGTCGAACCTCGGCGGCGTCCTGCGCGACCTGGGGCCCCGCCGCCGTCGCCGCCCGGCCGACCTGATCGAGGCGGCCGAGCGGTTCAAGGAAGCGGCCCTGGAGCAGCAGTGTGCGCCCGTCCTGCGCCTGGACGCGGCTCGGTCCTGGGGCGAGGTCCGAGCGGAGCTGGGTGACTGGGCCGGCGCCCTGGACGGTTACGTCGTGGCGGTCGACCTGCTGCACTCGGTCGCGCCCCGCCATCTCGTCCGCGACGACCAGGAGTTCCTGCTGAGCCGTACCGTCGGGCTCGGCGCCGCCGCCGCTGCCTGCGCGGTGCGCTGCGGCCGGACCGGGCTCGCGGTCGGACTGCTCGAACAGGCGAGGGGTGTGATCCTCTCCCACGCCTTCGACGCCGACAGCGATCTGACGCGGCTCCGGGAGAGTGCCCCCGCCCTCGCCGACCGCTTCGAGGAGCTCCGGGAGGCCCTCGACACGGCGACCGACGGCCAGGGGTTCCTGGCGGAGGAACCGTCCGGCCCCGCCGACGCCCTCGCCGACGTACGGCAGCGACTGGCCGCCGAGTGGCGGGACCTCACCGCCCGGATCCGCGCCGAGCACCCCGACCTCGGCCTGCTGCGTCCGGTGCGGGACTGGGACGAGAACGAGCTTCGCGCCACGGCCGCGGCGGGCCCGGTGGTCCTGGTCAACGTCTCTCCGTACGGCAGCGATGCCCTGGTCGTCACCGAACACTCCATCGACGCCGTTCCGCTCCCGGGCCTCGACCCACGGACGACGGCAACACGTCGGCAGACCTTCCAGGACGCGCTGATCCGCATCGAGACACCCGGGACCTCCCGCAAGCAGTCACAGCGCGCGCAGCGGGACGTACGGGAAACCCTCGCCTGGCTGTGGCAGGCGGTCACAGGACCGGTCCTCGACCGCCTCCCCGCGGCAACCCGCGTGTGGTGGTCACCCGGCGGTCTCCTGGGCACGCTGCCGCTGCACGCGGCGGCGCCCGCAGACGCCGCTCCGGGCGCCCTGGACCGGGTGGTCTCCTCGTACACGCCGACCCTGCGCGCCCTGCACCACGCCCGCCGACGCGCCGCCCGCCCGACGGGCACCGGAACCCTAGTCGTCAGCGTCGCGCAGGCCACCGGACAGCCCCCGCTCCCCGGCGCACGCCGCGAGGCCGACCACCTGGCCCGCCTGCTCCCCCAAGCCACGCTGCTCGCGGACGCCTCCGCCACACACTCCGCGGTCGTCTCGGCCCTGCCCCGCCACGCCTACGCCCACTTCGCCTGCCACGCCCTGGGCGACCTGGAACACGCCTCCGGCAGTCGGCTCGTCCTGCACGACCACACCGAACGCCCGCTGACCATCCGCGACCTGGCCCGACTGCGGCTGCCGTCGGTCCGGCTCGCCTACCTGTCCGCCTGCGACACGCTGCGCACCAGCCCCGAACTCGCCGACGAGGCCGTCCACATCGTCAGCGCCTTCCAGATGGCCGGCTTCCCCCATGTCGTCGGCTCCCTGTGGCACGTCGACGACGCGATCGGGGCGGACGTCGCGCTCAGCGTGTACGACACCCTGAACAGGGGCGACGGCACACTCGACGTGGCCCGCACGGCCGAGGCCCTGCACCGCGCCGTACGCACCCTGCGCGACACGTATCCCCAGACGCCCAGCCTGTGGGCGTGCCAGGTACACGCGGGGCCCTGATGACTCTGCACCTGCCGAAAACCTTCACGCGCAGTCGGTGTCGACGACCTCGGAACGGGTCAGCGCCGCGCCTCGCTCGACAGGCAGGGACACATCGCGTGCCCAGGCCGACCAGGAATCCACGAACAGGCCCACCTGCTGTCCGAGCAGGGCTCCGGCGAACACCAGCAGAGCGCTGGACACACCACCGCCGCAGTAGGCACCGACCTCATGGCTACCGATCGCCCTACGGGACAAGAACCATTTCCGCATGTCGGCGGGTGGTCTCAGCAGCCCGTCGGGAGCCATCAGCTCGGCCGAGTGAGCGTGAACCGCGTGCGGAACATGGCCGGTTCTGGGATCGTCCAGTGCTCCGTTGTACGCGCCCGTGGGGCGCGAGTCGAGCAGCGTGCCGTAGTCCGCGACCTCCAGAACCTCCGCGATGTCGAGTACGCGTCGACCGCCGTCCGCGGGCACCTGCGGGAGCGTGGTCTCGAAGCGGCCGGGCACCGAGCCGGCCGGCCGCTCCTCCCGAGCTGGGGCCCGAGCTGGGGCCGTCGGACCGCCCGCACGCGTCCAGGCCGGCAGCCCGCCGTCCAGGACGCGCACCGAACGGAAGCCGGCCCAGGTGAGGACGAACCACGCGCGTGCGGCGGACGACAGCTCCTCGATGCGGCGGGTGTAGAGAACGAGGTCGTCGGCGGGTCCGACACCGTGAGCCAGCAGGGTGGCATGCACGGTGCCGGGCTCCGGCAGAGGAAGATGGCCGCTGTCGGCCGTCGGGCGGCCGGCGAAGTCGGACTTGACCGATGTCCGGATCGCACCGGGGATGCTTCCCTGGATCGGATCCGGTCCCGGTGCCATCACCCGCCAGGGCGCGACCTCGATGAACACCGAACGCGCTCTGCGGACGTACGCCGTCCGGGCATCCACGAGGTGGCTGGACTCGGCTGCCGTCATCCCGGGGATCCCGCTGTGTGCGGGACGAACACCACCGGAAGGCTCTCCTTGAGGGCGTTGTAGATGCGACACCGCTTCTTGTACTCGGCGACGAGTTCGTCGGCCGTGACGTGGTCGACGCCGTCGATGAAGCATTCCATGATGAGCGTGCCCAGATAGTCCCCTTCGACCTTGCGCTCGATTCGGGCGAAGATCTCGACCTGGCGCTCCGGCTGTCCGCCTTCGACGAAGTCGTGCCGGAACGCGTTGAGCGCACAGGAGACGAGGGAGGCGACGAGCAGGTCGAGCGAGCTCGCCTCCTCGCCCGGGCCGCCGCTGCGCACCGATCCGTCCGACGCGATATCGAATCCGGGCCCGGCGATGGCGTAACGGCCGCGGACATCGGTGGTCCGCCCGTGCAGGTTGCTCACCACGGTCACTCTGTCGCTCACCCTGGGAAGTCTAGGCACGCGGCACCTGCCGGACCACGGAGTCCGGAATCTGGACACCCGTCGTGGTGGCCACCCGCAGTTGGTCGGCCAGCAGCGCGACGACGCGGGTCAGGGAACGATTGTCCTCCCGCAGGACGGCGATCTGCTGTTCCAGCTCCGAGATCCTGGCGAGAAGTTCGTGCTGGCCCGGCCTGCGCTCCTGGCGGCCGACCGATGAAGCGCGGAGTACCGATGAAGCGTGAGGCTCCCACCCGTCTCCGTCGACGGAGGTAGCGACGGAGTCGGAGTCGTAGTCGTAGCTGCCGTCGTCGTAGCGGATGAGCCACTTGCGCAGGGACTGCGGGCCGACCTCGAACTCCTCGGCGACCTCCCGGACGATCGAGCGGTTCTCGGGCTCCGCAAGGCGCCGCTGCCGTACGCGCTCCACCGCGAGCTGCCGGACCTCGTCGCTGTACTTCTTGTCAAACACCACGCCGGTTTCCCCGTTCAGGAGACTGCAACACTGCCGTCACGATACTTACCGAACACCCGTGTAAACATATCGGTTACGAGGTAACCGTATCCAGCTGTTATCGCTCCGTAACTACATTCGGCCTTGATACGGCAAATTTTATGTATCACCGCCACCCCTTCGCCTGAGGCAAGTGCAACTACGTGGCGCTGACCGGTCATTGACGACAGTGCGGTCGCTACCACTCGCCCCTGAGCCGATCGAGAGGAACAACAACTCGTGTTCAGTTCACGTCCGTGGCGCCGGCTCGCCACAGCGGGCGCCACGTTGGCGCTTCTCGCAACCGCCGCCTGCTCGGGCAGCGGCAGCGGTGGGCAGAGTGACGCAGCCGCCGACGTACCCAAGAAGGACCGTTACGGAGGCACGCTCAACGTCGGCCTCAGCGCCGACCCCGGTGGTGTCGACGCCGCCGTCGTCAACCAGGTCTGGCGCACGGTCGCCCGTTCCCTGGCCGACTCCCTGGTGTTCTACAACCCCGACACCAAGAAGGTCGAGCCGTGGCTCGCCACGAGCTGGACGGTCAGCGGCGACGCGCGGAAGTATTCGTTCGACCTGCGTGACGACGTGACCTTCCACGACGGCACCAAACTCACCGCGAAGGTCGTCAAGGCCAACCTGGAGAGTCTGAACCGGCCCGGCATCCACTCCAGCGCCAAGACCATCGTGCAGGGCATCAGCAAGATCACGACGCCCTCGGAGCACAAGGTCACCGTCGAGTTCGCGGAGCCGAACGCCGCCTTCCTGACGTCCTTGTCCCGTGCGTACGTCGGCATCGTCTCGCAGAAGACGGCCGAGCTCCCGGTCGAGAAGCGACAGAAGTGGCTGGACGGATCAGGTCCCTTCTACCTGGAGAAGTACACCCCGAACCAGCAGATCGTGCTGAAGAAGCGCAAGGACTACGACTGGGCGCCGAAGTACTTCGAGCACAAGGGAGCGGCCTATCTCGACAAGGTCGTCTACAAGATCATCCCCGAGGACTCGGTCCGCAACGGCGCGGTCATCGGTGACGACGAGCTCCAGTTCATCTACTGGGTGAACGCCAAGTACGTCTCGCAGCTGAAGAGCTCCGGGCTGACGATCTCCAAGACGCTCAACCCCGCGACCGGGCTCGAACTGCCGCTGAACACCTCCTCCAAGTTCCTCAAGGACGTGCGGGTCCGCCAGGCGCTCCAGATAGGCGTGGACCGGGAGCAGTTCGTCAAGATCGCCTCGGGTGGCGTGGACCAGCCCGCGACCGGTCCGCTGAGCAAGGACAACCCTTACTACTCCGACCAGAGCAAGCTGCTGAAGTACGACGCGAAGAAGGCGAAGTCCCTGCTTGAGCAGGCCGGCTGGACCAAGATCGGTTCCGACGGCATCCGCCGTAACGCCGACGGCAAGCGTCTCTCGCTGCGCGCCCCGCGGGACGACGCGGGCATGCAGGTCCTGCAGGACCAGTGGAAGAAGCTCGGCATCGAGCTCGTCCTCGACCCGCCGCTGGACGCCGAGGCGAACGAGAAGCTGCTCAGCGGCGAGTACGACGTCGCCTACTGGTACGCCTCCTCGCCCGACCCGGACGTACTGCGTGCCAACTACGGCAGGACGGACGGCTCCGACCGGAGCTTCATCGCGGACGGCGACAAGGCCGGCAAGGAAGTCGACCGGCTCCTCCAGGAGCAGAACCAGACGACCGACAAGGACAAGCGTCAGAAGCTGGTCGATCAGGCGTCCCGCATCCTCGTCGAGCAGGCGTACGAGATTCCGGTGTCCAACGACGTCGACATCTGGGCCCACTCGCCCCGGCTGCACGACATCACGCCTGTCGGTCTCGATCAGTACCTGATCAATGCCTGGCTTGCGAAGAAGTAGAGCGATGTCACGATACGGTCTTCGGCTCCTGTACAGCGCGATCGTGGTCTGGGGTGCTTTCACCGGGGCGTTCTTCCTGCTGTACGTCGTGCCCGGTGACGCGGCGGGCGGTCTCACGGCCGGCGCCGACGGTGCCGATGTGAAGCAACTCCTTGCCGAGCAGCGCGAGTTGCTCGGTCTCGACCGTCCCGTGTGGGTGCAGTACTGGGACGCGCTGACCGGAGCCCTTCAGGGCGACTTCGGTCAGAGCATCTACCAGCGCCGACCTGCCGTGGAGGTGTACTTCGAGTCCTTCCCCGAGACGCTCAAGCTGGCGTTTCTCGGGCTGCTCCTCGCGGTCGTCCTTGGCGTGACGCTGTCGGTGGTCATCGAACTGACCAACTGGAAATGGGCGCGCGAGCTGCTCATCTCGCTGCCGCCGGTCGCGGTGTCGCTGCCTCCGTTCCTGGTGGGCCTCGTGCTGCTTCAGCTGTTCGCCTTCCAGCTGCACTGGATCAAGGCGGTCAACGACCAGAGCTTCGGGGGACTGTTCATCGCCTCGGCTGCCCTCGCGGTCGCCGGTGGCGGCAGCATCTCCCAGCTCCTGACGGCCAACCTCCGTGGTGCTCTGACCTCGCCGTACGTCGAGACAGCCCGCAACTGGGGGCTCAGCCGGTTCGACGTCGTGGTCCGGCACGCGCTGAAGAACGCCGCACTGCCGGTCGTCACCTCGCTGGGGACCACCGTCGGCGTGATGGTCGGCGGGACGGTTCTGACGGAGACGGTGTTCTCCCGGCTCGGTGTGGGGCGTCTCGTGGTTGACGCCGTGAACGGCCGTGACATGCCCGTCGTGCTGGTCGCGGTCACGATCAGCGCCGTGATCTTCGTCGTGGTGAACCTCGTCGTCGACGCGGTCTACCCGCTGCTCGACAAGCGGATCCAATGGGACGGATGACATGACGACTCTCGAAGCGAAGGAAGCGGCGGCTTCCACGCCACCGTCCGGGCGGCTGCGGCCGCGGTTGCGGTTGCGGGAACACGGCGGCCGCCGACTGGCCGCGCTGCTGCGCTCCCCCGGACTCCTCGCGGCGTACCTGTGGATCATCGTGATGCTCGCCGCCGCGATCCACCCCGCTCTGTTCGCCTCGGGCGACCCGCTGCAACAGAACGGGTCGGCGATGCTCCTGTCGCCGGACGCCGACCATCTCTTCGGTACCGACGACTTCGGCCGCGACCAGTTCACCCGCACCGTGTGGGGAACCCGGCTGTCCCTGCAGGCGGCGGTCATCGCGGTGGCCATCGGTCTGGTGAGCGGTTCGCTGATCGGTCTCGTCGCGGGTGCGCTGCGCGGCAAGTTCGACAGCGTTCTCATGCGGATCATCGACATCATGCTGGCGGTGCCGAGCCTGATCGTCTCACTCGCGATCATCTCCGCACTGGGACGCGGCACGCTCAACATCGCCGTGGCCATCGGCATCAACAGCACGGCCGGCTTCGCCCGTCTGATGCGGTCCGAGGTGCTGAAGGTGAGCAACGCCAAGTACGTCGAGGCCTCGGTCTTCGCGGGGCACGGTTACGTCCACCGCCTGTTCAAGCACGTCGTGCCCAACGCGTCCCGGTCGGTCCTCGCCGCGGCGACCATGGACATCGGCACGGCGATCCTGACCGTCGCCTCGCTGAGTTTCCTGGGCCTCGGCGCGCCTCCGCCGACGCCCGAGTGGGGCCTTCTGGTGGCCGAGGGACGCACGTTCATCGGCGTCCAGTGGTGGCTGAGTCTGCTGCCCGGCCTGGTCATCGTGCTGACCGTGCTCGCGGTCTACCGCATCGGCAGGTCGTTCAACCGAGGGAGGACCCGTGTCGTCGCCTAAGCATGTGCCGTCGTCCGAGCATGTGCCGTCGCCTGAGCGGCAGAGCGCACCGTTGTTGCGTCTGCGGGGCGTGAGTGCCGAGTTCACCGTCCCCGGCCGCGCCGCGGTGCCCGTACTCGACGCCGTGAGCCTGGACGTCGCGGCCGGCTCGATCCGGGCCGTCGTCGGCGAGTCCGGTTCGGGCAAGTCCACCCTCGGCCGCGTCGTCACCGGGACTCTCGCCGAGAACGGGCGCGTCACCGCGGGCGAGGTCGTCCTCGGCGGCCGAACGCTCACCGGGCTGTCCGAACGGCAGTACCGGGCCGTACGCGGCAAGGAGATCGGCTACATCCCCCAGGACGCACTCCTCGGCCTGAACCCCCTGATGCCCGTGGGCGTCCAGGCCGCGGAAGCGCTGCGCGCGCACGGCGTGGGCTCCCGCGCGGAGCGCCGCGAACGGGTCCTCGACCTGTTCGCGAAGGTCGGGCTGCGGGACCCCGGGCGCCTGTACGGGCGCTACCCGCACGAGCTGTCCGGGGGAATGTGCCAACGGGTGCTGATCGCCGCCGCGATGAGCACCAGGCCCCGGCTCCTGATCGCCGACGAGCCGACGACCGCGCTCGACGTCACGGTGCAGAAGACCATCCTCGACCTCCTGTCGAATCTGGTGGAGAGCGAGGACCTCGGAATCCTGCTCATCACCCACGACCTGGGGGTCGCGGCGGAACGGGCCGACGACATCACCGTGGTGAAGGACGGGCGGATCGTACGCGACGGGCGGACCGACGAGGTGATCGCCGATCCGGGAAACCCGTACACGGAGGACCTGTTGCGGTCCTCATCGCTCGGGTTCTCGGGCCGGCAGGCCGCGACCGCCCGCCTTGAGTACTTCCGCGCCGTGCCCGCCGAATCGCCGGTGGTCGTCGAGGCCAAGGAGGTCGGCAAGACCTTCACCTCCCGCACTTCTCGCACTTCCCGCGCCTCCCGCCGCGGTTCGGACACGGCGGTGACCGCGGTGGCCGACGCCTCGTTCCAGGTGCGCGGGGGAACCACGCTGGGGATCGTCGGCGAATCGGGATCGGGCAAGACCACCCTGGTACGCATCCTCGCCGGGCTGACCCCGGCGGACACCGGCTCGGTCGAGATCGACGGCGACCCGGTCGTCCACCACCGCCGGGGCGCCGGGCAGGCCGGCCTGTACCGCAAGGTGCAGATGGTCTACCAGGACCCCTTCGCCTCCCTCAACCCGCGCTCGACGGTCCGCGCGATCCTCGACGAACCGCTGCGAGGCCACGGGTACGGGACGGCGCAGGAGCGGGCGCGCAGGATCACTGAACTGCTTGAGGTGACCGGCCTGCCCGCCGAGCTCGCCGACCGGTACACCGCCGAACTCTCGGGCGGCCAGCGGCAACGGGTGGCCATCGCCCGCGCTCTGGCACCGCGGCCGGACGTCGTCGTCCTGGACGAACCAGTCTCCGCCCTCGACGTGACCGTGCAGCGCCAGATCCTCGGCCTGCTCGACTCGCTCCAGCGCGAACTGGGGCTGACCTACGTCTTCATCTCGCACGACCTGGGTGTCATCGCCGAGGTGTCCGACGAGATCGTCGTCCTGCAGCACGGGCACATCGTCGAGCGTGGTCCGGCCCTGGGCATCCTCACCGAGCCGCGGACCGACTACGTCAAGGAACTGCTGACGTCGATCCCCGGTGCGGTCGCGGCCGAATCGGCCGTCCTTGTAGGACCGGGCAGCTCCGCGACAGAAAGGAACACATGATGCCCGAGCGACAGCTTCACCTGGGCTACATGCACTGGCTGAACGGCACACACTGGGGCGGCTGGCGCCACCCGGACGCACCCACGGCGCAGGCCTTCGAGCTGGAGTACGCGACGAAGGCGCTGCGGATCGTCGAGGACGCGAAGTTCGACTTCTTCTTCCTCGGGGACACCCTCGCGGGCGACATCGTCGGGGAACAGTGGATCACCACCCACAACACCGGACGCCTGGAACCCTTCACGCTGGCCTCCCAACTCGCCCTGAACTCCTCGAAGATCGGGCTCGTCGTGACGGCGCACCCGACGTTCTACGAGCCGTACATCCTGGCGAGACTGACGGCGTCCCTCGACCACCTCAGCGGCGGTCGGCTGGCGTGGAACGTCGTCCTTGGCGCCTCCGACCTGGCCGCCAAGAACTTCAGCCTGCCCGACCTGGGCGGCGCCGCCCGCTACGAGCGCGCCGACGAGTTCATCCACGTCGTCCAGCGACTGTGGGACAGCATCGAGAACGGCGCCTACCTCCAGGACAAGAAGGCCGGGCGCTACATCGACGAGAGCAAGGTCCACCGGCTCGACTGGCAGGGCAAGCACTTCCAGGTCGCCGGCACCCTGCCGCTCGAGCGCCCGCCGCAGGGCCACGTCCCGCTGCTGTACGCCGGTGCCTCCGAGCTCTCCCGTGAGCTGACCGCGAAGTGGGCCGACGTCAACTTCACCGGTCCCGCGACGCCTCAGGACTCGATCGCGTTCAACACCGACGTACGCCGCCGCGCCGAGCGCCTGCGCGGACGGGTGGACCCGATCTTCTTCCTGCCGGGCATCACGCCCCTCGTCGCCGACAGCCGGGCGGAAGCGGTCGAACTGTACGAGGAGTTGAACGACCTGCTGCCGTTCGACGACGACATCGTCGAGGGCGACCAGGACGAGTCGTACTGGTCTGGGCCTGACTGGGCCCGGATCAGTGCCTCCCGGTTCGCGCTGCCCAAGGGCGTCCGCAGCGTCCGCTCGCTGTCGGAGCGGGTCGGTGTCGATCTGCGGCCGCTGGGCATCGACGGCACCGTGAAACCGGACGCCGCCGACCTGTTCAACGCCTACGGCCGCACACTCCTGACGGCGCTGGCACAGCGCACCGGCCGCACCGTGGACGGCGGCAGTGTCCGGGTCAAGGACGTCCTGGGCGCTGCGATCGCGGGCAACTTCCCCCTGGTGATCGGCACGGCCGAGCACGTCGCCGACACCCTGATCGACTGGTTCGACCGCGGCGCCGCCGAAGGGTTCAACGTGAGCGTGCCCTACCTGTGGGAGCCGCTGGAGCGCTTCGCGGACGAAGTGGTCCCCATCCTCCAGGAACGCGGCGTGTACCGCGCCGAGTACACGACAGACACCTTCCGGGGCCACTTCGGCCTCGACACACCCCCCAACAGCTTCGCCGCCACCGACCCGGAGGAACGATCCGCATGAGCAGCCGACGCAAACTCCGCCTGGGCCTGGCCGCCTACGGCACCGGCTGGGACCTGGACGCCTGGCGACTGCCGGAGGCGACCAACGCCGGCCTGCACGACCCCGGCGTCATCCTCGACATCGCCCGGACCGCCGAGCGCGGCAAACTGGACTACGTCTTCGCCGGCAGCGCACTCGGCAGCGAGCCCGACCGCCTCAACCGGATCTTCCGGTGGGACAACTTCGTGTACGCCGGACATGCCGCGGCGCTCACCAAGAACCTCGGGTTCGTGATGTCGGTCAACTCCTCCTTCGAGCACCCCTACAGCGTC
The DNA here is from genome assembly GCF_042795295.1 of Streptomyces sp. NPDC056486. Classification (NCBI taxonomy): domain Bacteria; kingdom Bacillati; phylum Actinomycetota; class Actinomycetes; order Kitasatosporales; family Streptomycetaceae; genus Streptomyces; species Streptomyces sp. NPDC056486. Next base: position 63,448 of record NZ_JBHTSF010000001.1, on the reverse strand, counting down.
GCCCGGCAGTTGGCGACCCTGGACAACTTCAACCAGGGACGCACCGCGCTGAACGTCGTCTTCGGCATCGACCGCGACGGTGACCCGGTCGGCAACTTCGGCAAGAACCCGGTGCCGAGCGAGGAGACGAAGTACGCCCGGGCCCGGGAGTTCACCGAAGTCGTCAACCGGCTGCTGTACGACAGCTGGGACCAGGACTTCCTGCTCGACGACAAGCCGGGTGGCACTCTGGTGAAGCCGGGGTCCTGGCACCAGATCGACCACCACGGGGAGCACTTCGACGTCCGCGGACCGCTGAACGTCCCGCCGCCGGTGCAGTCCCACATCCCGATCGTGCAGGTGGGCCTCTCGGAGGAGTCCCTGCGGTACGGCGCCGACTTCGGGCAGGTGCGGTTCTCGCCATACTTCGGCATCAGCCGCGGCAAGGAGGAGTACCGCAGGCTCAAGGAACGCGTCGCGGCCAACGGACGTGACCCGGAGAAGTTCAAAATCATCCCCGGGATCACCTTCTACCTGGGCGGCACCGCCCGGGAAGCGCGCGCGAAGTTCAACGAGATCAGCGCCCAGCAGCTGGCGCAGGATCTGCCGGCCGCGTTCTCCCAGGTGCTCGGCATCGACCTGTCCAGGGTCCGTGACAGTGAGCGCGTCCTCGACGTCGTCGACATCGACAAGCTCCCCGACGACGCGCTCAAGCCGTTGCTCAGCGACCGTGCGCGCGACACCAAGGACGACAGGGAACTGCTGCGGCAGATCCTCAGTACCCAGATCGGCGAGGACGCCACGCTGCGCGAGCTGTACCACTATGTCCAGCGTGCCCGGCACGCACAGCAGCCGGCCGTAGTGGGCGACGCGAAGACCATCGCCGACTGGCTTGAGGAGAACCTGGAGGAGGAGGTGCTCGACGGCGTCCAGCTGTTTCCCCCGTACCACCGCGGACCGGCCGACCTCTTCGTCGACCTCGTCGTCCCGGAACTGCAACGCCGGGGCATCTTCCGGACCGAGTACGAGGCCTCGACGCTCCAGGGTCTCCTCGACACCGACGACACCTACTGAGGACTGAGGACAACCGTGCCCCCTGCAACGCAACTCCCCGACGGGCACCGCAAACTCGGCTCGTCGGGCCTCGTCCTGTCCGAGATCGGCATCGGTGCCAGCACCTTCGGCCGGTCGGGCATGCGCGCGGCCGGCCAGGAGGCGGTCACCGCGATCGTCGACCGCGCGATCGACCTCGGCGTCACGTACTTCGACCTCGCCGAGGGCTACGGCGACCGGCCAGGGCAGAGCGAGGAACTGTTCGCCGCCGCTCTCGGCAGCCGCCGCGAACAGGTCGTCATCGGCACCAAGTTCGGCCTGAACCTCAAGCAGGAGCGCGGCGCCGCCTACAGCCGGCCGGGATCCCGCAAGTACATCGTCGCCGCGGTGGAGGAGTCGCTGCGCCGACTGCGCACCGACTACATCGACCTGTACCAGATCCACTTCCCGGACGCCTTCACACCGATCGAGGAAACCCTGTCCGCACTCGACACACTGGTGCGGTCAGGAAAGGTGCGGTACGTCGGCGCGTCCAATTTCAAGGCCTGGCAGATCGTCGACGCGGAACACACCGCCCGCGCGCAAGGACTCTCGCGGTTCGTGTCGTCGACCGATGAATACAGCCTGCTTTGGCGCAAGCCGGAGGAGGAATTGATCCCGGCACTGGATCATCATGGCCTGGGTTTCATTCCGTACTTTCCTCTGCAGAACGGGCTGCTCACCGGAAAGTATTCGGCGGAGCGGGCTCCGGAGAATGCCAAGATAACCAATCTGAAACGCTATCTGCTGCATTCGGCGCCCTGGGCGGAACTGGCGAAGTTCGAGCAGTTCGCGCGCGACCGGGACATCACCCCGAGCGCGGCGGCACTTGGCTGGCTGCTCGCCCAGCCGACGGTCACCAGCGTGATCGCGGGGGTGACCGTGCCCGCGCAGCTCGACGAGAACGTCCAGGCCTCCCGGTGGGTCCCGACGGCCGACGAGGAGGCCGAGTTGCGGGGCCTGTTCACCGGCGACCTTTCGGGCGGCCCCGGTGTGGTCGACCGGGGGTGAGGCGCCCAGCGACGTGGGGGCCGGGGCGCTGCGCTCCCCGGCCCTCGGCGTCAACGCCCTGCGGCCGGAGGCACTCCGGGCCCGGTCGCTGTCGGCCGCGCGGGATCCGTGATCCAGGCGGACCACGAGCCCGGGTAGAGAGCCGCCTCGACTCCCAGCGAGGCGAGCGCCAGCACGGTAGTCGTCGCCGACACCCCGCTGCCGCAGTACGCGCCGATCACACGTCCGTCCAGGTGGGCGGCGTACAGGCTCCTCAACTCCGTGGCTTCGCGCAGCTCTCCCTCAGCGAAGTTGTCCGACCCGGGGATGCTGTACGCGCCCGGGATATGGCCGGTCCCCGTCCGCTGCGCATCGCCGGCGTACGCCTCCGGGGAGCGCGCGTCGATGAGGTGCCCCGCGGCGGCGAGCCGTCCGGCGTCCTCGGCGGTCAGGACGGGAAGCGAACCGGGCCGTACGACGGCCGTGCCCGCGGCCGGGGGCGGCACGTCGGCTTCGAGCGGTCCGCCGAACGCCTGCCAGGCAGCGAGGCCGCCGTTCAGACAGAGCACGTTCTCCACACCGGCCCAGCGGAGAATCCACCAGGCCCGAGCGGCAACAGCGGGGTTCTGCCGGGTGTGGACGACGACGGTGCTGCCGTCGTCCACACCCCAGACGCGCAGCCGTTCCTGCAGATCGCTCGCACGAGGGAGCGGCCCATGCCCGGTGTTTTCTGTGGTCGATCCGACAAGGGCCGCTTCGAACGGTACGTAGTGAGCACCGGGTATGTGTCCCGTCGAGTAGGAAAGCCGAGGCTCACTACCGTCCCCGGCCTCTCTTCCCACCTCAAGGACAACGATCGACGCGCTTTCGCGCAGCACAGCACTGAGCTCACTCGCCGAAATAACGACTTTCCTGACGGAGGCCGGACACATCACTTCTCCCCTTCGCTGATCTTTTCCATGAAGATACATCGCAAGAGGCTTTGTTCTACATATTTTTTATTACACCCTGACGAAATCGCTCAGCGGTGAACACGGGTACGCCCACGACCATGAATGGAAGTTCCGCATGTCAGCCTCCGGCGCCTTCGACGTCCCCCACCAGGCGGCAGCCGACCGCTACGAGAAGCTGGAGTACCGGCGCACCGGAGCCTCCGGCCTCGATCTGCCGGCCCTCTCCTTCGGCCTGTGGCAGAAGTTCGGCACCGACTACCCCTACGACACGCAGCGCGACATCCTGCTGCACGCCTTCGACCTGGGCATCACCCACTTCGACAACGCCAACCGCTACGGTCCCCCGCACCGCGCCGCCGAGAAGACCTTCGGCCAGGTCCTGCGCAAGGACCTCGCCCCCTACCGGGACGAACTGATCCTCTCGACGAAGGCCGGAAACCCCATCGGCCCCAGCCCCTACCAGCGCGGCGGCTCCCGCAAGTCACTGCTGACCTCCCTCGACCACAGCCTGCGCGACCTCGGCACCGACTACGTCGACATCTTCTACAGCCACAGCCCCGACCCCACCACCCCACTTGAGGAGACGGTCGGCGCGCTGGCGAGCGCGGTCACCTCAGGGAAGGCCCTGTACGTGGGCCTCTCCAACTACGCCCCCGAACGGGCCCACGAGGCTGCCGTACTCCTGCGCGAGGCAGGGGTGCCGCTGCTCGTGCACCAGCCGCGCTACTCCCTCTTCGACCGCCGCCCGGAACTGGGCGGCCTGGTCGAACTGGCCGAGAGGGACGGCTTCGGCCTCGTCGTCTACAGCCCTCTCGCACAGGGGCTGCTCACCGACAAGTACCTCACCGGCACGGTCCCCGAGAGCGCGCGGGCGCGGAACAGCACCTTCCTGTCGCCGGACGTCATCGACGACACCTACCGGGAGCGGGCCACGGCGCTGAACGAACTCGCCCGCGAACGCGGCCAGTCCCTGGCCCAGCTCGCCCTGCAATGGGTACTGCGGCTGCCGCAGGTCACCAGCGCTCTCATCGGAGCGAGCTCGACCTGGCAGCTGGATCACAACGTACGGGCCCTGGACTTCCCTCCGTTCACCGAGGAGGAGCTCATCCTGATAGACAAGCACGGCGTCCACGGAACCGCGGTGCAGGTCTGAGCCGGTTGGTACTGGTCAACTCAGCTCACGCGGAGAGCGGCCGGAGCGCGTTCAACGGGCTTCGGCCGCCTCTGTGACGCCACGACCCGCGTCACCCTAGAGGTCCCGTGGCCGCACCGTCATCCGGATCCCGTCCCGTGCCCACAGCACGAACCGTTCCACCGGCGTGACTTCGTGCCCCGGCGCGGGCTGAAAGCGCAGGCGCCTGAGGAGGACGGCCAGGACGAGCTGGGCCTCCACCGTGGCCAAAGCGGCGCCCTCGCAGCTGCGTGGCCCGATCCCGAAGGGGACGTACGCGAGCCGCGCCCGCTTGGCCACCTCCTGCGGCGTGAACCGCTCGGGGTCGAACCGCTCAGGCTCGGGCCAGTGCTCGGGGTTCAGGTGCACCGCCCAGAACGGGTAGAACACCGTCGTCCCGGCCGGGATCTCGTACGGGCCCAGAACCAGGTCCTCGGTCGTCTCGCGTGCGCCGTACGGGCCGGGCGGGAACAGGCGCATCGACTCCTTGAGCACCATGTCCAGATAGGTGAGCCGCCGCAGGTCACCGTAGTCGGGCGTGGCGCGCTCGCCCAAGACCTGGTCCAGTTCGGCGGCGACACGATCGGCCGCGTCGGGATGGCGGCCCAGCAGGTGCAGCGTCCACGAGACGGCGACGCCGGTGGTGTGGTGGGCGGCGAGCAGCGTCACCATCACGGTGTCCCGGATCCGCGCCGGGCTCTCACCGGCCTCGACGAGCGCCCCGATCAGGTCACTGCTGTCAGTGCGGCCGTCCGAGCGGTGCGCCGCCACCACGCGGTCGACCGTCGCGCGCAGATACGCGAGGGCCGCCTCGGCCCGCTCCGCCGAGCGCGGGTCGGCCCGCGGCACCTGATAGAGCCGCCCGAGGTACTCGGTGAGCACCTCCTCGAACGCGGCGACGACACGGTCCGTGTCGGTTTCCGCGCCGCCGAGCGCGAACCCGCAGATCATACGGAGCGACAGCGCGGTCAACTCCTGCTGCAGCTCGACGGGTTCGCCGTCCGCCTGCCCGGCCCAGCGGTCCGCGAGCTCCCGCGCCAGATCGGTGAAGCGCGCGAAGTGCCGCTCGTGAGCCGGGCGTCCGGCGAGGACCGAGAGCAGTAGTCGGCGCCAAGGTGTGTGCTCGTCGGCGGGCAGCACTTGCAGGTTGCCCGCCTCGCACAGCGGGTCCAGGAACGCGAACAGCTTCTCGGGCCGCTTGTCGATGTGCGCCGTGGCCTCGAGAAGCACGGGATCGGCGACCGACACGGCCGTGGCCGCGCCCGGCAGTTGGAAGCGCACGACGGGTCCGTGCACCTCGTGCAGGCGTAACTGGTACCGGTGCAGCCCGCCCGCAGCAGCAACGGCGCTCAGCCCGCCGTCCTCCTGGTGCTCGGGTCCGGGGATGCGCATGACGGTGCCTCCTGTCCCAGGTCCTGCCCTTGAGTCTGTCCGACGGGCCCCTCGACTCGCCCTCGCATCAGCCAGTTTCCCTCGTCTCTACTCCCGCGTACCTCGTTCGGTTGATCGCGTGGGTACGGCCCTTGACGGCCGACGGCCGAGCCGTGCCCAGCTTGTGAAGTCAACGGCCACCACAACGGCCACCCCTCACCGCGCCCCCGACATCGTTGTCGAGAGCGCGGCCCGCACGGAGCGCGGCACTACGGGATGCGGCAAGCCCCGAAGGAGCACCGCGCACTGGGGCGTTCGGTCGCCTTACGGCGTGTAGACGGCGTCACTGCCGTACAGCTCCCTTGTGAACGCGGAGACGTCGGCGCTGCGGTCGGCGCCGTCGAGGTTGTACGTCAGATAGACGCCGTACCCCTCGCTGACGGTGCGGCGGGCGAGGCTGGTGACCGTACTTTGCGAGGTCCGGCCGATCTCGACGGCCGCCGGCGACAGTTTCGACTTGGGCAGTGCGATGCCGGGGACCTGCCAGCTGCCGTAGTACGGATTCCAGGCGTAGTTGAACTTGGACGAGACGTCGACGCCGCCGTAGGAGAGACGCGACGCGGCCGGGCCGATGTTGTAGAGGCTGATGATCTTGTCCGGCATGTTCGCGCGCAGCGCCGTCACCAGGTGCACGAACGAGCCGGCGTTGGGCTGGCCGGTGCCGTTGTTCCCGTACTCGGCGTACTCGTCGTCGAAGTCGATGCCGTCGAGGTCGTACTTGGTGACGGTGTCCGACATCTGTTTCGCGAACGCCGAAGCCGCCTGCTGGGACGGGAAGTTCGCGAAGCCCGCACCCTGGTGGTTGCCGAGCACCGAGAGGACGACCTTGATGCCCTTCTGCTGCAACGGCCTTATCTCCGTGGCGGCGTTGTCGAGGACGCGCTGCACGTTCTCGTTGAAGTGCAGATACGCCGCCTTCTTACTCGTGTCGTAGTTGATGTTCGCGGCGAAGATCACGGCGACGTCGAAGACGTTGCCGCCGCCGTTGGCGAGGGTGTACTTGCCGACGTTCCGCATGCTGTTGTTGTTCACCTCGACGTACGCCACCGAGGTCGGTCCCTGTTTCGCGCGAGCGGGAGCGGGAGCAGGGGCCGCTGCCGCGCCGGTCGTGGCGGTCGTGCCGAAGGTGAGGGCCGCGACGGCCGAGAGCGCGAGTGCGGCCGTCCGCACTCTGCTCCGTACCAGAGTGAACATCGTTGATCGGTCTCCCATCGCATGGGTCGGCGCCCGACCTGTTCGAAAGCGCCGAGTGAGCCCTCCGAGTTTTCCCCTCCCGTGACCGAATCCCAAGAATCGTGCGCAAACTCTTCACGACTCCCACGCACCTCGCGCCACAGCCCGGCACCTGTGCAAGGGAGTTGGTGCGTTCAGATCCACGGTGCAGAGAACGGCCGGAGGTCTGTCTCGACGTTCCGTTCTGCGGAAACTGCACGGCGGTATCCCTGATGATGGGACCGCCCGGGAACGGATCACGCAAAGCGGAGAGGTGCGTACATGGTGGCAGAGGCCGGTACACAGCAGGACGAGCGCGTCGCGGGGCGGGTGTGGACGGTGCGCCTTGACCCCTACGGCCGCCCTTCCGCCGGCGCGGTCAGGCTCTCCTGCTCCCGCCCGGCCTGCGCCGAGCAGCGCTTCCCCGACGGCGCCACCGCGGGGCGCAAGGCCGCGATCGGTCACGTCAACGCACACCTGGCACACATCCGCACGGGCGGCGGGCCGCGCGGCGATGCGTGGTGCGCCTGTCGCGGCGCCGACTGCGCGTGGCACACCCCTGACCCCGAAGCCGGACGCCGGGGCGGGACGCGGCCGCCGGTGGCGGTGAGTTGTGGGGGCCCGATGGTCCTGACCGTGTACGCGGACCGTGCCGGAAGGCTGTGGCGGATCGCGGAGATGTGCGCGCGCTGCGCGGCAGCCATCCCCAACTGCCGGGTCCTCGACACCGCCCCGCCCCCGGCACGCACCGCCCCTGCCGGGCCGGGCCAGGCGTCCAAGACACCGGACGCCGAGCCCACGGGCGGCACGGTCGAGGACGGCGTCGTGGCGATGTTCTCCGACCACGCCCCCCTCTCCCCTGCTGCCGAGACTTCGTCAACCGCCGCCGCACCGGCGTCGGTCCCTCGCGCCCGCGCCGCCTCACCAGGGGCAGCGCCCCGGCGGACGAAGCGGTGGGGGAAGATCGCGCAGCGGATCGTGCCGTACGACCTCGAGCCCGACGTCCTGCGCCTGGAGCTCATCGAGCTCGGGGACTCGTTCCGCGCCTACCAGCAGCGCCCCGAGCCCGACCTTGTCCTTCTCGCCGAGCTCCACGAACGCAAGGCCCGCGCCTTCCGCCTGTGGGCCGACGTGAGCGACGACGGCGCGCTGCGCCACGAGGCCGAGCGTGCCGAGACGGCCGCGCAGACCACCCGCGAGATGCACGCCAACCGCAACGGCCAGTTGGTCGGCGACATGGAGGGCGCCGACGGGCCGGTGGTGGAACGGCTGCTGACCCGGGGCCAGGCCGTGCACGCCCGCACCGTCCTTGACTATGTCGCCGCCCATGCCCCGCACCCCGATGCCGAGGTGCGCCTCGCCGCGCTCATGCTCACCCTGCGGGCCGCCCGCGCCGGCACCGGGAACATCACCGGCCAGGACGTGACCGGCTGGCTCAAGGACGATGCCGAACGCGTCCTTGAGCAGCTGGTCGCCTGCGGCTGGCTCCATCTACCCGACACCGGCACCGTCGCCGACTTGGTGGCCTCCCGGCCCGAGGACGCCACCCCGATCACCGTCCCCGCGCTGCTGCCCGATCGGCCCCGCCCCTTCACCTTCGGCAAGAACAACCGCTCAAGGATCTCCGGCTGGGCCCAGAAGGTCGTGGGCGACCGGAAGCTCCGCAAGAAGAAGGCCACCGCGACCGCCCGGCTCCTTGCCCTGTACACCGCCGCCCACAGCCGCCCCGACGGCCGCCTCGGACGTCCCGATGATGGCGGCGGGCTGCCCTTGGACGAGGTCGCCGCGTTCTGCACCCTGCTCCCCGAACAGGTCGCCGAGCACGCCGAACTGCTGATCGCCGCCGACTGGCTCACCGAAGCCGACATCGCTGAGGGACGGCTGCGCGGGCAGCTCACCGAGCGCGTCCTGCCGCTGAGCGGGCTGCTGTGACAGGACCGCGAGGCATGCTGAACGTTCAGATCAAAATGAATTAAACGGCAACTCATGGAACCGCACCCGAACGGAAGATCGTCTTGATCAAGTGAAGGGCCCCGGTGCGCGGCATCGTTGCACCGGCGGCCGAATTCCGAGGAAAAGAGCCACATGAAGGTCCGCAAGATCGCGTACACGCTGTTCGCCGCAACCACTCTGGCCATGGCCGGGGCCGGAGCGGCCCATGCCGCCGACATCGCGCCGGGCTGGGAGCGGTACGGCGTGTACTCCACCGATGGCGAGTGCCAGGCCAAGTCCGACGAACTCACTGACGCCGGGAAGATCAACGGGGCCGAGTGCTACGCCGAAGGCCGCGGTCACGCCCTGGACGTCCACTACAAGTAGCGAGAAGGCCCGCCCTGGTGCGAACCGACGCCCCGCTACGTTGCGCACCAGGGCGAGAGCCCGCGTCCGGTCGAGGCGGAGGATGCGGCCGCTATCCGCACCGTCGGCCCGGTCCCGTCACGGCTTCGCCATGGACGCCGACGGTCTTAGGTCCTCGACCTGGACGGTACTCATCGGGACGGCCCGCGCCCGTCCAATCACGTTACGGGCGTGAACTCGGGCAGGGTGAGGGCCGAATGGGCCGGTCGGCCCTTCGAGGCGGGCATGGCGCTGAGGTTGCGCAGCATGTCGTTGCGCTGCTCCAGGGCGCGAGCGGTGGTCGGGAACAGTGCGGCATCGCCCTTGCCGACCTGGTCCTGGTTCACGGTCACGAACTCACGGGTGTGGTGTTCGTAGGCGGCGAAGCCCGCGGCGTGGTCCCGGTCGGCCAGGGAACCGGCGAGCATGTACGCGCCGACGAGCGCGAGGCTCGATCCTTGTCCGGTGAGGAACGAGGGTGCGTACGCGGCGTCGCCCACCAGCGCGACCCTGCCCCTTGACCAGCGGGGCATGCGGATCTGGCTGACCGCGTCGAAGAACAGGTCATCCGCGTCGCGCATGGCGGCAAGCATGCCCGGGACCTCCCATCCCGCGTCGGCGAAGACCGCGGAGACCAGGTCCCGTTGGGCTTCCGGATTCCGGAACGCGTCGAACGGCGGTTCCGGGCGGGCGAAGTTCAGGAAGCCGTGCACGTCGTCGGTGCCCCCGACGGCGTAGAGCGCCGCGGCCCTGCCCGGGGTGTTCCACATCATGACCTCGGCACAGAGCCCGAAGGTGTTGCGCAGGGTGAATCCGGCGAAGCAGTAGCCGAGGTATCGGTGGAACTGCTCTTCAGGGCCGAACAGGAACTCGCGGGTACGTGAGTGCAGTCCGTCCGCACCGAACACCATGTCGAACGTACGCCTGCTGCCCCCGCGGAAGGTGACGTCGACCCCGTGGCCCGACTGGTCGAAAGTGTCGATGGAGTCGTCGAACAAAAACTCCACGTCGTCACGGACCGCCGCGTAGAGCGCATCGGTCAGATCACCGCGCCGTACCTCGATGTCCTGTCCCCCGACACCGCCGGTGAGGGTGTGGGGGTTGACCGAGGCCACCTCGCTGCCGTCCCCGTCGAGGAAGGTGAGCCGGCGCAGGTCGATGTGCGCGTCCTTCAGTCGCGGCAGGATTCCCATCCTCCGGACGACCTCGAGTGCCGTGCCGCGCACGTCGATCGGGTAGCCGCCGCCACGGAGTGCGCCCGCCTTCTCGACCACTGTGACCGCGAATCCGTGGCGGTTCAGCCAGAACGCGAGGGCGGGCCCCGCGATGCTCGCCCCGGATATCAGGACCTTGCGCCTCCTCGGCGTGGTGCTGAGTTCCGTGATGTCCGTCAACTGATCAGTGCGGGTCATTCCTTGTCTCCTTTGCTCATGGTGCGGGTGACAAGCAGGGACAGTGCTGTGACGGCACCGGCTATGACGAAGCCGATGACGAAGGCCGATTCGGCCGGGACGTCCGACCCGGAAGGAGTCCCGGCGGTGAGGAGCGCACCGCCGAGCTGCGCGCCCACGGCGAGGCCGACCACGCGCGTCACCAGCGCCAGGCTGGTGGCGATGCCGGTGTCACTTTGATCGACGGAAGTGGCGATGCCCGTCACCATCGCCGTGACGCACAGGCCGTTGGCGAGCGAGATCATCACCTTGCCGACGACGATGTGCCAGACCTCGGCGTGCACGGCCGCCAGGGCGATCAGGGCCACGGTCATGATGACGAGCCCGGTGATGACCACGGCACGCGAACCGAAACGCCGCGCCCCGATCCCGCCGATCGGCCCGGCGAGCGACGCGGCCACGGCGGCGGGCAGCAGGAAGAAGCCGATCTCGGTGGCGCCGGCCCCGAACCCGTACGAACGGGAGGGCACGGCGAGCAGCTGCGGGACGAGATAGACCGCCATCGAGGCACCGACGCAGACCACGAACGTCAGCACACACGCCTTCCATATCGCGGGCCGTACCAGCATGCGCAGATCGATCATCGGCGATGCCGCACGACGCTCGACCGCTATCCATCCGGTCGCGAAGGCGGCCAGAACCACGACGAGGGCGCCGAGGGCGAATGGCTGCGAGGCGACGTCGGGTGCGAGCGCGAGCACGAGCATGAGCGTGATCAGCGTCCCGCTCAGAAGAAGCAGGCCGGGCCAGTCGACGCTTGTGTCATCCGACCGGCCGGGCTTGTCATCCGGCATCAGGCGGTTCAGAAGGATGGTGGCCCCGATGACCACGATCGTCGGCAGCGCGAACATCCAGTGCCGGGAGAGATTTTCCGCCACGGGCCCGGCCGCAAGCGTTCCCGCCATCCCGCCGCCCACGAACAACCCGCTGACCGTCCCGATGGCCACCTTCGACTCCCCCGCGGGGAGGTATTTGCGCACCAGGATGAACGACAGGGGCAGCGCGCCCACCATCGCTCCCTGCAGTATCTGACCGAGCAGCAGCACCGGCAGGTTCGGCGCGAGGGCGGACACCAGACCACCGGCGCAGACCACCGCCATCAGCCGGATCAGGACCCGTTTTCCGCCGTAGCGGTCGCCGAACTTGCCTGCGACCGGCGTGATGAGCGCGCCGGTGATGAGGAGCACGATGCTCAGTAACGCGCCTTCGGCCTGGCTCATGTCCAGATCGCGTTGCAGGAGCGGGAGCGTCGGCGCCACCACCGACTCCAAGGCGCCGGTGGCGAGTGCCAGCATGCCGAGGGCCCAGACAGCGGCCTTCTCGATGCGGACCGGGGGAGCCAGAGTTGCGGTCATGGACGTCCTTCCGTCATTGCCGGGCGAGCGAGGGGGCGGCCGTACGCGTAGCGCTGCCGCCCTGCCGGGACCGGCGCGCACAGCGGCACGCGCCGATTCGATTATTACACTACACCGTGCAGTGTAGGAGGATCGGGCGCTAAGATGTGCGCATGCCGACCACGAAGACACTGCGCGAGGGATCCACACGGAAGCGGGCCGCCATCCTCTCGGCGGCCCAGGAACTGTTCCTCGCCGACGGCTTCGACCGGTCAAGCGTCGACGCGGTCGCCGCCCGGGCCGAGGTGTCCAAGCGGACGGTCTACGACTACTTCGGCGACAAGCAGACGCTGCTGCAAGCAGTCGTCGACGCCGTCGGCCAGTCAATGATCAGCACGATCCGGCGCACCCTCGACGAGACCCTCACCGACCTCACAGAGGACGCCGACCTCGAGGACGCCCTGGTCACGTTCTCGATGCGCATCGCGACCGACATGCTCGGCTCGGCGGAGTACGCAACGCTGCAACGGCTGGTGCGGGCGGAATCCGGCAACCTGCCGCACCGGGGCTACAACTCCATGGCCGACACCCCCGACGAGGCAATCGCCGAGCGGTTCGCCGCCTTCGCCGCGGCCGGGCTCCTCGAGGTCCCCGACCCCCGGCTCGCGGCCGACCAGTTCATCGCCCTTACCTTCGGCGTCGCACTGGACAGGCTCGGTTCCGCGAATGCCACGGAGGACACCCGGGTCCAGCCACTCGTCGTAGAGGGAGTGCGGACTTTTCTCCGGGCATACCGAACCAGGTAGGGCGGCCCGAGGGCCTGCGCGGCCCAGCACTTCGCGCGCCGATGACGGCGGCGGCACCACGCAGACGGGCAGCCTCGTGCCGCCGATGTCGCACGAGGCTGCCCAGGTACTTCAGTTGAGTTGTGCTCAGCGGAAAGCGGCGATGTTGCGGGCGACCCAGCCGCTGAAGGGGCGCGCGGCTCGACCGAGGACTCGTTCCACGTCAGGGCTGATCCGCAGTTCGGCCGGGTTCGGGGCGGAGATGATGTCCAGGGTGTCGTCGGCGAGTTCCGCCGGCACGAACTGCGTCATCGTGGCCTTGGCCTCGTCGCGGGTGAGTTCGTGGAACCGTACGGGCGAGCCGATCGCGGCGGCGATCACCTCAGCCTGCTGACGCGGCGTGATCACCTCCGGTCCGTTCAGTTCGTACACCCCGCCGGTGTGCCGGTCGTCCAGCAGGCAGGCCGCCGCGACCTCGGCGATGTCCGCCGGGTCGATGACCGGCACCCCTACGTCGCCGAAGGGTGCGGCGACCGTCCCTTGCGTGCGGACGGACTCCGCCCAGGCCAAGGCGTTGGAAGCGAAGCCGCCCGGTCGCAGGACGGACCAGTCCATGCCGGACTCCCGCAACGCGTCCTCCACCGCACGCAACGCGACCCGCGTCGGGCCGAGCGGTCTGGTCGCCACGCCCTGCGAAGACAGCAGGACGACCCGGCGGACCCCACTGGCCGCGGCCAGGTCGATGATGTCGGTCGGCCTGGCCCCGGGGGCGTGCAGGTCGCCGGAGAGCAGGAGGAACAGCGCCTTCGCCCCGTCCAACGCGGGCGCGAGGCCCGCCGGATCGGCCAGGTCGGCCGCTACATGCCGGACTCCGTCAGGCATCGCCACCGCGTGCCGCGACACCGCCGTCACCTGCTCGCCCGCCTCGGCCAGGGCCTGCGTCAAAGGCCGGCCCACATTTCCGGTAGCCCCGGTCACCACGATCATGTTCAGCTCCTAGTCCGTTATGCACTGCGGGAATTGACGCTAGGAGCCGGGCTTACTTTCCGTAAGAACATACCCAGAGGTAAGCTCCGGACATGAACGAAGGCGCGCAGCTGACGCAGGCCGAGACGGGCCCTCGGTATGACGTGTTTCACACCGACTGCCCCGCGCGCGATGTGGTCGACCACGTGACCAGCAGGTGGGGTATCTGGGTGCTGATCTCCTTGCGGAGCAACGACCTTCGGTTCTACGAGCTGCGCGACAGCATCCGGGGCATCAGCGAGAAGATGCTCGCTCAGACCCTGCGCGCGCTGGTCAAGGACGGCCTGATCTGGCGAGAGGTAGAGCCGACGACGCCGCCCCAAGTCACCTACGGACTCACTGAGTTCGGTCAGGAAATCGGCGAGCCGCTGACGGACCTGTTCGACCGGATCACCCAGGGGCTACCGCCGCGCAGCCCGGGATAGTGCGGAAGTGGTCGGCCTGGAAGGCCGTTCCAGCGTGACCTGGGCGAGCGGCGGGGCAGGTGGCTGAGCACTTGCCCCGCCTTCGGCCGTGTGTGTGGGGGGGCTCCGTGGGCTCCTTGACACACGTAGGCGTCAAACGGCTGCGCCGGCCATCCGGTTCAGGAGACCCGCCACGAGCGCGACCCGGTCGGGAATGTCGTCGACGATCACGTGCTCGTGGCGGGCGTGCGGGCCCGCTCCGCTGCAGCCGAGACCGTCCAGGACCGGCACGCCGAGCGCGGCGATGAAGTTCGCGTCGCTGCCACCGCCGACACTGATCGGCTCGAGGGGCCCGCGCAGCTCGGTGGCGACCTCGTCGGCCAGGCCGAACAGGGCCTCGCTCGCCGGGGTCAGGCGCATCGCCGGGCGGTTCCACTCCCCGCCGACCTGCACGTCGACGCGCGGATCGCTCGGCCGGAGCGCGGCCAGGACCTCGTCGACGCGGTCGGCTTCGTCCTGCCGGGTGACGCGTACGTCGACGAGGCAGTGCGCGCGGCCCGCGACGACGTTACGGGCGGTGCCGCCGTCGAAGGTGCCGATGTTGATCGTGGTCCCGGCGTCGGGGTCCTGAGCCGCGGCGAGTTGGGTGACCAGTTCGGCGAGCGCGTGGACCGCGCTCGCGCCGGCCGCGGGTTCGTTTCCGGCGTGGGACTCGATGCCGGTGGTGGTGATGCTGAAGGTGCCGACGCCCTTGCGTTCGGTCTTGATGTCCCAGCCGATGCCGGGTTCGAGTACCAGCGCCGCCGCGCAATCGCGCGCCGCGTCTTCGATGAAGGGGCGCGACTTCGGGCTGCCGAGCTCCTCGTCACCGGTGAACACGAACGTCACCGTCGGGTGGGGCAGACCGAGGTCGCGCAGGGCCCGCAGCGCCCAGACTCCATTGACGAGCCCGGCCTTCATGTCGTAGACACCCGGCCCCCTGGCTGCCCCGTTGTCCACGGTGAAGGGCCACTCGGCCAGCGTGCCCGCAGGCCACACCGTGTCGTAGTGGCAGATCAGGAGCACCGGCTTCCCTGAGGTGCCGGGGTAGGTCGCCGTCAGGACGTCACCGTGCTCCGCCTGCTCGTGGCGGATCCATTCGGCCGGCGGGCCGAGCCGGTCCTCCACCCAGGACCTGATCGAGGCGGCGGCGGTGTCCAGCAACGCCTTGTCGGTGCTGGGCGTTTCGAGGTCGACGAGCGCCGACAGATCGGCGAGCAGGTCGTCGAGGTGGGTTCGGGTCCAGGTGGACAGCGGCTTCGCGGACAAGGGGGTGCGCCAATCTGTGTGTGGGGTCAGGGATGCATCGGGCTGTGGGGTGCGGGATTATCGGACGGGGACGCCGGGGCCGAGCGGGATGCCGAGCGCGTACCAGGCGAGGAACATCGCCAGCCATACGACGAGGTTGACCACGGCGAGCGGCAGGACCAGGGACATCAGCGTGCCGATCCCCGCGGACGGCCGGTAGCGGCGGATGAACCCCAGCGCGATGACGAAGTACGGGCTCATCGGGCTGAGACTGTTGGTGGGCGCGTCGGCGATACGGAACAGCGCCTGGGTGGTCTCCGGCCGGATGCTCAGGAGCATCAGCATCGGCACCAGGACCGGTGCGACAAGGGACCACATCGCCGAGCCGCTGGTGAGGAACAGGTTGAGCAGGCTGACGAGCAGCACCGCGCCGACGAAGATCACCACGGGTTGCGCGCCGAGCGAGTCGAGCACCTTGGCGCCGGAGATCGCGATGACCTGCCCGATGTTGGTCCACTTGAAGTAGCCGAGGAACTGCGAGACGGCGAAGAACAGCACGAGGACCGGGACCAGTTCGCGCAAACCTCGTCCCATCAGGTCCGGGATGTCCTGCGCGGCGGTGATGGTGCGTACGGTCAGCCCGTACACGGTGCCGATGATCATGAAGAAGACCATGAGCACCACGGCGACGTTGTCGAGCAGCGGCGATTCCACGATGGAACCGCCTTCTCCGCGCAGGGGCGAGCCGGTGGGCAGCATCGCGAGGATCACCGCGGCCACGTACAGCGCTCCGGCGGCGATCGCCCGGCGTACGCCCTTGCGCTCGTCGTCGGACAGGGTCATGTCGGGCAGCTCGTCGACGTCGGTCAGCTCCGGCTCGGCGGCGTTCATCGCGGCGACCCGGCGCGCTACGACGGCTTCGGTGACGATCGTGATCACGACCGCGAGCACCAGGCAGGACACCGCGGAGAAGTACCAGTTCGACACCGGGGTGACCGAGTAGGACGGGTCGATGGTGTGCGCCGCCGAAGTGGTCAGGCCTGCGAAGATCGCGTCGGACCCTTCGATCACCGGGCTGACGCTGCTCGCGCCGCCCACAGCCACGTACGACACGACTGCGCCGATGATCGGGCTGCGGCCCACCGCGCGGAACGCGATCATGCCGAGCGGGATCATCACCACGAACGCGGCGTCTCCGGCCACGTGGGAGAACATGCTGGTCAGCGCCACGGCGAAGGTCACCAGTTTGGCCGGGACCCGGGCGAGCGCGGCGCGCATCAGTGCGGGGAGCAGACCCGTGCCGTCCGCGATCGCGACGCCGAGCATGACCACGACGATCAGCCCAAGCGGCGGGAAGTTCACGAAGTTCGTGATCAGGTCGCCGAGGACCATCTCCACACCGGCGTCGGACACGATGCTCTTGACGCCGATGACCTTGTCGTCGGCAGGTGAGACCACCGAGACATCGAGCGTGGCGAGCAGCCAGCTCGCCACCACGATCATCCCGCTCAGGATCACGAACAGCCAGAACGGGTGCGGCAGTTTGTTCCCCGCCCGGTCCACGAAGTCCAGCACACGCAGGATCACGGTCGTCGGCGAACGCCGTCGTTTCGTCGTCACCTCGGTCATGAGAGCCTCCCGCTGCTGATCAGTGGCGTTATGGCTCGCCATAAGACAGCGTCACGCTGATTTGTGTCAAGCATCAAATGTCTAACGACAGAATCGTTCTGTGTAGGCTGTGTGCATGCAAGAGATGGAGCATGGGCTCGATGACGCGGACCTCGATCTGGTGGCTGCGCTGCAGATCGCGCCCCGAACGCCGCTGAACACGGTCGCCGACATCCTGGGCACCTCGGCCAGTACGGCGGGGCGGCGCATCCAGCGGCTGCAGCAGGTCGGGCTCCTGCGCTTCATCGGCACCGTGCACTGGTCGCTCCTCACCACCGGCAACCCCTACGTGGTGTGGATCAAGTGCCGACCCGGCGCCACTGTCGACGTCGCGGCGGCCATTCAGCAGGTGCCGCAGGCCCAGTCGCTCATCACCACCACCGGCGACTCGGACATCTACTGCACGCTCTATCCCCTGCCCGGCACGGACACGCGCCGTCTGCTGACCCGGACGCTGCCGGAGATCCCCGGCATCGCGTCCATCCAGTCGCACCTGGTACTGCGCTCTGCCCGCGAAGCGTTCACCTGGCGGCTCGACCGGCTCACCGCCCGGCAGTCGGACGAGCTGCGCCAGCAGGCCGACGCCCTCCCCGATGCGGCCCCCAGCAGCGTCGGGCCGCTCAACGAGATCGAGTTCCGGACGCTCCAGCTGCTGATCGAGGACAGTCGGATCTCCGCGGCGCAGGTCGCCCGCGAACTCGACGTCAGCCGGTCCACCGCCTACCGGACGATCCAGTCGCTCCTGGAATCAGGTGCCGTCCGCCCTCGCGTGGAGATCGAACCGGCCGTCCTCGGGTTCCCGATCACCGCGCTGTTCACCCTCGACGTCCAGCCGCGGCACATCCCCGCCGTGCTTGCCGCACTCGGTGAGCACTCCTGCGCGCGGTTCACCGTCATGACCGCAGGGCCTGCCTCGATCCTCCACCACGGCGTCTTCACCGACGAGGACCACCTGTCCAGGTTCGTCACCGACGACCTCGGCGCGCTCCCCGGCCTCAACGGCCTGAACACCCTGATCGCTCTGTCCGTACTGCGCCGCCAGTGGATCGACCGCGACGACGATCTCGTACTGGGACACAGGGCCCACGACATCCTGTCGCCGAACCACCACGCCCGATGACGGGGTTCAGTTCTCAGGCGAGTCCCGCGTGCAGCAGACGTTGCAGCGGCTTGCGGGTGGCGAGCAGGGTCAGGCCGATGCCGATGCCGATCACAGCGGTGATCGTGAAGTAGGAGGCGTTGTCGATCGCGGTGAACAGCTGGCCGAGCAGGCCAGCGAGCGACGAACCCAGCGCGAGGGTGAGGAAGTTGAGGCCGACCATCTGGGAACGGAATGCCTCCGGGCCGATCCGCGTGGCCAAGGACAGGCCGATGGGCCCGACGAAGACCTCCGAGGAACCGGCCGCCATCATGAAGACCAGGATGAGGAACAGCGGGATCTCCGCGTTCCCGGTGGCTTCGGACAGGACGAGCAGGAACAGGTAGGCGCAGCCGATCTGGACCAGGCCGACGGCGACCTTGGTGACCGGTCCCGGCTGGCGCTCCCCCAGGCGGCTCCACATTCTGGCGATGAGTGGCGTGATGAGTACCGCGGCGAGCGGACTCACGGTCGTGATCCAGGCGACGGGGAAGGTCCAGCCGCCGATGTGCAGGTCGATGCGCTCGGTGATGAGGATCGAGATCGCCGTGAACTTCTGGAAGAGGAAGCCGAAGTACACACCGGAGGCCAGGAACAGCGGCAGGTAGCCGAGGATGCGCCGACGTTCGTCACGCGTGACCGTCTTGGACGTGGTCATGGTCAAGAAGTACGTGGCAGCGGCCACCAGCGCTGAGACGGTCACGACCGTGGACAGGTTCTCCGCCCGCAGCAGCCCGGCGGCAACGGCGGCGCCCACGACAAGGAGGAACCCCAGGGCGCCCACGGCCAGCAACGGCCGACGCCTCGCCGGGAGAGGGTTGTTGACGATGCGGGCCCGCTCGGGGAGGTGCCTCATCGACACCACGTACTGCACGAGCGCGCCGGTCATGCCGATCGCGGCGAGCCCGAAGCCGTAGTGGAAGCCGAGTTCGTTCTGGGCGAGGCCGGTGGTGAGCGGGCCGAGGACCGCACCGATGTTGATGGCCATGTAGAAGTACGAGAACCCGGCGTCCCGGTACCGCTCGTCCGGATTCTGGTCCAGGACGAAGCCCACGATCGAGGTGATGTTCGTCTTCAGCGCACCGGTGCCGAGGACGATGCACACCAGTCCGGCACCCAGGCCCGCGAGGCCCGGCGCGAAGGCAAGCACCACATGTCCGGCGGTGATGACCGCGGCGCCGTACAGGACCATGTTCCGCGGGCTTGCCAGGCGCTCCCCCATCCAGGCGCCGAGGAGCTGTGACAGATACACCGCGCCGCCGTACGCGCCGACGATGCCCGAAGCCACGGCCGGATCGAGGGCCAGGCCACCGTCCGCCACCTCGTACAGCAGGTAGAAGGAGAGGATGCCCTGCAGACCGTAGAACGAGTAGCGCTCCCACAACTCGGTGAAGGCCATGCTCCACAGGCCGCGCCGGAGGGAACGCCCGTTCGCGTCGGCCGAGGTCGGGTCGGTGCCGTCGCGGCGAGCCGTGGACGGTGCGGGGGTGCCCGTCATTCGCTGAGTCCTGCAAGGCGGGAGCCGACGCGGGCGATGAGCGAGGTGTTCTGGGAGTGCCGCTTCTCTTCCCAGCGGTCGGCGACGCCGAAGAGCCGGTACATGGCGTGCACGCCGACCCAGCGCAGGGGTTCGGGTTCCCAGCGGCCGGAGTCGTGGTCGTTCCAGGGCAGCCGGGTCAGGTCGGTGTCGCGCCCCTCGGCGCGGTCGAGGAGGGTGCGTGCCGCGAGCTGTGTGGCGGTGACGCCGTGGCCGGCGAAGCCGCGGACCACACCGATCCGCGTTGCGGGGTCGAAGGTGACACCGGCACACCAGTCGCGGGTCACACCGATGGCGCCCCGCCAGGCGTGCTCGACGGTGAACCGCACATCGGGGAAGAAGAGTTGGAGCCGCTCGCTGAGGGTCCGCACGGTGCGGTCGTCCACGCGCCCCTGACCGGGGGTGCCGGAGTTGAAGGCATAGGGGGTTCCGCGCCCGCCGATGGCGATGCGGCCGTCCTCGGTGCGCTGTGCGTAGACGAAGGTGTGGGCCGCGTCGCCCAGGCATTCCCGGCCCTGCCAGCCGATCTGTTCCCACACGTGGTCGGGGAGCTGGTTGGTGACGACCATCGAGGAGTTGACCGGGATGACCTCGCGGGCGCCGAGAGCGCGGACGTCGCTGTCGACCTGTCCCGAATAGGCTTCCAGGCACGTGAAGATCGTTGTGCCGCGCACGGTGCCGCGTGACGTGGTGACGGCTCCGGGCGCGATACGGGTGGCCCTGGTGTGCTCCAGGATGCGTACGCCCTTGGCGGTCACGACATCGGCGAGGCCGTGGACGAGCTTGGCCGGGTCGACGCGTGCCGTGGTGCGGGTGAGCAGGCCGCCGAGCGCCGGGCGAACGGCGATCCGCTTGTTGACGGCGTCGGCGTCGAGGATTTCGAGGTCTTCGGCGCGGTAGCCGTTCGCCAGGTCTGCGGCGTGGGTGAGTTCGAGGCGCTTCATCGCCGCGGGGGTGGTGGCCACGCGCAGGTGTCCGCCGCGCTGCTGGTCCGCCTGGATCCCCTCGTTCTCGAGGATGCCGAGGGTGTCGTCGACGGCGGCGTCCATCGCACGCTGAAAGGAGACGACGGCGGCGGCACCGTCCTGACCCCGTTTGCGCGCGGCCTTCGCGTATACGGCCCGGTTGCCCGGGATGAGCGGGGAGAGCCAGCCGCCGTTGCGCCCCGAGGCCCCATGACCGACCTCTTCCGCCTCCAGGACGGTGATCTTCGCTGTGGGGTGTTCCAAGGCGGCGTGGTAGGCGGCCCAGAGTCCGGTCAGACCGCCGCCGACGATGACGAAGTCCTGTGTCTCGTCGGGTAGTTGAGCTTCGCGTTCAGACGGGGCGCCCGGAGTCCGGGAGGCTCTCATCCAGTGCGATATCTCGCCGTTGCGGTAGGCGGTCATCCGTGGCTCCTTGGGCATGCGGTGGTGCGGCGTTGCGGCGGCGCGAGTTCGTCAGGTCGGATCAGCGCGTGCGCTCAGTAGGTGGGAGGCGCCATGGTCCACAGCACTCTGGCTTCGTCCGTACCCGTTGCCTCAGCGACCCGGTGGGGGTCGCTGCTGTGGTAGTGGATCGAGTCGAGGGCGGAGAGCCTGTGACTCTGACCCCGCACCCAGACGTCCACCTCGCCGGTCAGCACCAGGAGCAACTCCTCGGAACTGCCGTGGGTGTAGGGATCGACTCCGGTGGAGCCTCCTGGCGTGAAGTGGCCGAGGAGCACTTCCAGGTGGTCGAAGGATCCGGGGGTGAGCTTGATCTTCGTGGCGCCGTCTCCGAACGACATGCCGTGGGTGTCACGGAACCGCAGGACGGGGCCGCCCGCGCTCTCCCCGTGGTCGAACAGGTCACCGACGTTCAGCTTCAGGACCTCGCACAACCGCTGCAGGGTGCGCACGCTCGCGTTGGCCTGATCGCGCTCGACCTGGGAGAGATGCCCCTCGGTGAGTCCGCTCTGCTCGGCCACTTCCTTGAGCGTCAGATGCAGGGCCTTTCTACGGCGGCGCAACCGCGCGCCGACCTCGGCCGGAGAACTGGAGTGGTCTTTCGCCATGGCCGGAAACGTAGCAACGATGCACCGCTGTCACAATGGTCTATCGCAGAATCACATTTTTCTTTGATGGACGGTGAGCATGCCGCCACCATCAGGCCGCCTGCCGCCCGGCCGCCGGGGTTCCACGGCACGAAAACACCCGGCGGCTCACCGCACACCGGCGATTTACAGGTGGCGGCTGATCGCGGGCATCAGGTCCTGGAAGGTGCGACCGGTCGCCGGCTCGCCGATTGCCGTCAACCGCCAGCCACCGTCGGCCCGTTGAACCTTCGCCATGATCTGCGCGGTGTGGCTGCCACCACCGGCGAGCGTGTAGCGGGCGAGCTCCTGGCCCGTCGCCTCGTCCAGCAGACGGCAGTAGGCGCTGCTCACCTCGGCGAAGGTCTGGCCCGTGAAGGAGTTCACGGTGAAGACGATCTGGTCCACCTGCGAGGGAACGTGCTGAAGGTCCACGGCGATGGATTCGTCGTCGCCCTGACCACTGCCGCCGACCAGGTTGTCGCCGCTGTGCCGCACGGACCCGTCGTTGCTGACCAGGTGACGGAAGAAGACGACGTCGGCGTAACTCTGCCCGGCGAAGAGCACGGCCGACGCGTCGAGATCGATCTCTCGGGAGCCGGTCAGCTTGGCGAGGAACCCCTTGCGGGGTGCGGCCTGCCAGCCCAGGCCCATGCGGACGACGGTGAGCGCGGGGCCCTCGGACTTGCTCAGACTGATCTGCTGGCCCTTGGCCAGGTTCACGGACATGTGAGTGTCTTCTCCTTAATGCGGCAGTACGGCAGTACAGCAGTACGGTCGCGCGGGGCAGGGACAGGGCAGGGACGGGTCAGACGTTCACTCCGAAGTCGGACGCGATACCCGCGAGCCCCGACGCGTAGCCCTGACCGACGGCACGGAACTTCCACTCTCCCCCGTGGCGGTAGAGCTCACCGAAGACCATCGCGGTCTCGGTGGAGGCGTCCTCGGACAGGTCGTAGCGAGCGATCTCGGCACCGCCCGCCTGGTTCACCACGCGGATGAAGGCATTGCTGACCTGCCCGAAGCTCTGCCCGCGCGACTCGGCGTCGTGGATCGACACCGGGAAGACGATCTTTTCGACCTCGGCAGGCACAGCGGCGAGGTTCACCTTGACGCTCTCGTCGTCGCCCTCGCCCTCACCGGTGAGGTTGTCACCGGTGTGCTCGACCGAGCCGTCAGGGCTGGTGAGGTTGTTGTAGAAGACGAAATGCCGGTCCGACACGACCTTGCCGGACCCGTCGCACAGCAGGGCGGACGCGTCGAGGTCATGGTCGACACCCGTAGTCGTACGCACGTCCCAGCCCAGGCCGATCAGCACCGCGGTCAGTCCCGGCGCCTCCTTGCTCAGTGACACGTTGCCGCCCTTGGCCAGGGAAACTCCCACTGCAATTACCTCCATCGTTCGAGCCGTTGTGCACGGCGTGTTCTTACCCGGGACAACGTCGCCGGAGCAGCAATGGTTCCATGGTTGCGCAATAGATAAAGTATGGGTGGCGATGGCACGCCACACCGTGAGGCAAGGAGTGCCGGATGTTCGCGGACGTGGGGCCCATGGAGCTGATCACGATCGCGGTGATCGGCGTGCTGCTGTTCGGGCCGGACAAGCTGCCGGAGTTTCTGCAGAACGCGGCGCGCACGGTGCGTAAGATCCGCGCGTTCTCCGAGAGCGCGCAGGACGAGATCCGCTCCGAACTCGGCCCGGAGTTCCAGGACTTCGACGCCCGGGATCTGCATCCGAAGACGTTCGTGCGCAAGCATGTGCTGAACGGCGGAGGCGACCTCGGTCGCGAGCTCACCGACATCCGGGACGCGCTCGATCCCCGACGCGAACTGGCCGCCACCGCCGACGCCCTGCGGGGCGCCGCCACCGCAGTCACCGCCCAACCGGCCCGCAGCGCCGACGCCACCCCGCCGCCCGACGTCAACCTGTCGAAGCCCACAGCGGCATCCGGGGGCCCGCACGCCGCCTTCGACCCTGACGCCACCTGACCGCGCGCCGCCCCGCATCACATCAACTCAAGGATTGCGCAATGCTGAAAGCTACGTCCGTGAACATCCATGGCCAGGCAGATGGCCAGGCAGTCCGCGAACTCGCCCTCCTCCAGGGCGGACCCGCCCATGGACTGCGCCTGCACGTCACGGACAGACCGCCGGTGGTGCAGGTCACCCGGCCGTGCGACGTGGAGGAGGACGGGCCGGACGGCCTGCGGGCCGAAGCGCTGTACGTGTACCGGCGCGACCTGCGCGTGCAGGACGAACCGCTGCACTACGGGTTCGACGGGGCGAGCCCGTGAAGGCGTGAACGTCCGGACCTCACCAGACGGTATCGGCATCGGCATCGGCATCGGTCCCGGTCGCCACCACAGTCACCACCGAATCGCAGTCTTTGTGCCGAATCCGTGCCGTGTGCGACTTCACACGCCTCACCGGCGCACCCGTCGCCGCATCCGTGCTGAACTGCCAGCCGTCCAGTGTCTTTGTGGCCGACGCCCGACACGAAACAGAGAAGGCGAGAAGCGTCCATGAATGTCAGCGCGCACATCGAGGCCGTCCACGCGCAGGTCCGCCGCCGCGATCCCGGAGAGGCGGAGTTCCACCAGGCGGTCACCGAGGTCCTCTCCTCCCTCACGCCCGCCCTTGAACGGCATCCGGAGTACGTGGAGACGGGGATCGTCGAGCGACTGTGCGAGCCCGAGCGGCAGTTGGCCTTCCGGGTTCCGTGGGTCGATGACCACGGTGACGTGCGGGTCAACCGCGGCTTCCGGATCGAGTTCAGCAGCGCGCTCGGCCCGTACAAGGGCGGCCTGCGGTTCCACCCGAGCGTCAACCTGGGCATCGTGAAGTTCCTCGGGTTCGAGCAGATCTTCAAGAACGCGCTGACCGGCATGTCCATCGGCGGCGGCAAGGGGGGCGCGGACTTCGACCCCCGCGGGCGCTCCGACGGCGAGGTGATGCGGTTCTGCCAGTCCTTCATGACCGAACTCCACCGCCACGTGGGCGAGCGGACCGACGTGCCGGCCGGCGACATCGGTGTGGGCGCCCGTGAGATCGGCTATCTCTTCGGCCAGTACAAGCGCATCACCAACCGCTTCGAGGCGGGCGTCCTGACCGGAAAGCCGGTGGCCTGGGGAGGTTCGCACGCCCGCACCGAAGCCACCGGCTACGGAACGGTCTACTTCGCCCAGGAGATGCTCGCCACCCGCGGCCACGACTTCGAGGGGCGCCGGGTAGTGGTCTCGGGCTCCGGGAACGTCGCCCTCTACGCCATCGAGAAGGTGCACGCCCTTGGCGGTCTCGTCGTGGCCTGCTCCGACTCCTCGGGCTACATCGTCGATGAGGACGGCATCGACCTGGAACTCCTCAAGGAGATCAAGGAGGTACGTCGCGCCCGCCTGTCCGCCTACGCCGAGGCGAAGCCGACCGCGCGTTTCTCGGCCCGGGGCACCGTGTACGACCTGCGCTGCGACATCGCCCTGCCGTGCGCCACCCAGAACGAGCTGGGCCGCGAGGACGCCGTCGCGCTGATCAAGAACGGGGTGCTCGCCGTCGCCGAGGGCGCGAACATGCCGTGCACGCCCGAGGCGGTCCAGCTGTTCCACGAGGCCGGAGTCCTTTTCGGCCCGGGCAAGGCGGCCAACGCGGGCGGCGTCGCCACCTCGGCACTTGAGATGCAGCAGAACGCGGCGCGGGACCAGTGGGCGTTCGAGGAGACGGAGAGCCGTCTCGCCGCCGTCATGCGCAACGTACATGCCCAGTGCCGCCAGACCGCCGAGGAGTACAGCGGGACACCGGACGACTACGTGCTCGGCTCCAACATCGCGGGCTTCCTGCGGGTCGCGGACGCCATGTCGGCCCAGGGCATCGTCTAGATCGTCACCATGCAGGGGCGGCCGGTCCCGTGGTGGAACGGGACCGGCCATCGCTTCGGGGCAGCGGATGGTCAGGAGGTCTTCAGGCCGTCCAGGGTGAGGTCGAGCAGGCGTTCTGCTTGCGGCCGTTGTTCGGGGCTCCCCGAGGTGAGGGCGATACCTTCGAGAGCCGCGCTGATGTCGGTGGGGCTGATGTCGGTGCGGATCACCCCGGCGGCCGCGCACGCGTCCATGAGGGTGCTCAGGGCCGCCCGGATCATTTCCCGGCTGTGACCGTACGGGTTGCCACCCGTCGCGGCGATGGCGCGCAGGGCGTCGATCATGCCGTACTTGGCCGTCACGTAGTCGAGGAAGAGACGCGTCCAGGCACGCAGGGCCTCAAGGGGCGGCTCCGTCGCCAGCAGGGTGGGAGCCGCGTCGCACAGCTGGGCCACCTCGTTGCGGTAGACGGCCTCGACCAGCGCTTCGCGGGTGGGGAAGTTGCGGTACAGCGTGGCACTGCCCACCCCCGCCTCTTTGGCGATGCGCTCCAAGTGGGCGTCGAGCCCCTCCCCTGCGAACACGCGCACCGCCGCAGTGAGGATCTTCTCCCGGTTGCGCCGTGCGTCGGCCCTCAGCGGTCGTTGCGCCTCCTCGGCCATCAGCGCTTGCCTCCCCTTCTCGGACTCTCCGGCCTGCTCTTCTCAGCCTCTCCGGCTTGCTAAACGGAGGCGTGCCCACTTATCGTTCAACACTAAGTGGAGGCACCCCCAGTTTCACTTTAGGTCATCAAACAGGCCTGCGCACATCCCTCGCGCCTCCCGGAAGGACTGGTCATGTCAGGCATCAAGGGCAAAGTCATCGCACTCACGGGCGCCAGCAGCGGCATCGGAGAGGCCACGGCGATCCACCTCGCCGGAAAAGGAGCCCACCTGGTACTCGGAGCCCGGCGGGAGGACCGGCTGAACGCGGTGGTGGATCGCATCACGGAACAGGGCGGCTCGGCCGTCGGGGTCGTCGTCGATGTCACGCGCCGCGAAGACCTCAAGCACCTGACCGATGCGGCGGTCGACCGCTTCGGGCGGCTCGATGTCCTGGTCTCCAACGCCGGCACCATGGCGGTCTCGCCCTTCGACGAGTTGCGCCAGGACGACTGGGACTCCATGGTCGCCACCCACATCACGGGCCTCCTGAACGGCATCGGGGCGGCGCTGCCCGTCTTCCGGCAGCAGCGCTCCGGGCAGTTCGTCAATGTCGCCTCCACCGCGGCCTATGTCGTGAAGTCCCCCCAGGCCGTCTACGCGGCCACCAAGACGGCGGTGAAGGTGCTGACCGAAGGGCTGCGACAGGAGTCAGGACCCGACTTGCGCGTCACCCTCGTCTCGCCGGGCTTCACCAACACGGAGGGTGTGGGCAAGGGTGGGAGCCCCGAAGCCGCAGCGGCACTGATCAAGCAGCGCGACGAGATCGCCATGCCGCCCTCCGCCATCGCCTCCGCCATCGGTTATGCGATCGAGCAGCCCGATGGCGTCGACGTCAGCGAGATCGTCGTCCGTCCCACGGCGCAGGCCTGACGGTCAGTTCGGTTCCGCTTCGCCCCTGCGGCGCGGCGGCCTCGCTTCGACGATGCGCAGTGCGATGTCGCCGTACTGGTAAGCGAGTTGGTCGACTGAGAACTCGCCGCCCTCGTGGAACCAACTGGCCACACCGATCCCCATGTCCAGGATCGAGTACGAGGCGATTCTGGCCGACCGCACCTCGAACACCCCCTCGGCCGCCCCCCGCTCGATGAGTTCGCGGTAGCGGCGTTCGTAGTCGCTGCGGCGGCCGAGCACCCGCTCCTGGTCGGGATGTTCCAGATTGCCGATCTCACGGTTGCCGACGAACGCTTCCAGGCGGTGGCGGGCGTGGTAGCGGATGTGCGCTTCCACGGAACGACGCAGCTGCTCGCGCACGTCGTCGGTCCCGGAGACGGCCGCGATGTTGTCCGTGATGAGCTGTTCCATCGTGCCGACCATGATCTCGGCGAGGAGCTCGTGCTTCGAGGCCACGTGCTTGTACAGGCTCGGGCCGCGCATGCCGACAGCGGCCCCGATGTCGGTCATGGTCGTGGACCGGTAGCCCTGCGCGGCGAACAGCCTCAGCGCGGCCAGCCGGATGCCCGACCGGCGGTCCGCCGGGGACTCCTCCGCGGGCCGTGCCGGGCGGTGCGGGCGCTCGTACGGCCCGTCTTGTACTGCATCCACCGCATCCACGTACCCCTCCAAGCTATCGATCATTAGCCACGCTCCACCGTGAAGCGATTCGAGCATAGCTGGGCTCACACCCTTGACACAGACATCAACCTCGCCTGTCATGGCTAATGGTCATTAGCTGAACTGAATTCGGGAGGGTGCGTGTCCATCTCCTTCGAGATCGACGAGAGAGCGGCCGTCATCGCGCGTCGCACCGCGCAGTTCGTACGGGATGTGGCGATCCCCGAGGAACAGGCATGCGACGGGAACATCCACGCCGGCCCTGAACCGCTGCGCCGCCGCCTTCAGGACGCCGCTCGCGCGGCAGAGGTGTTCGCCCCGCACGTCGGTGCCGAGTGGGGCGGTCTCGGGCTCGATATGTGCGGGCAGGCGGTGGTGTTCGAAGAAGCCGGGTACTCGCTCCTCGGGCCGCTCGCACTCAACTGTGCGGCGCCCGACGAGGGCAACATGCATCTGCTCGAAGTAGTCGCCACCGACGAGCAGAAGGAGCAGTTCCTCCGCCCCCTGGCAGCGGGCGAGGCGCGTTCGTGCTTCGCGATGACCGAGCCGGCTCCCGGTGCCGGATCCGACCCCCGTGCGCTCGCCACGACCGCCACGAGGATCGACGGCGGCTGGCGGATCGACGGCCGCAAGTGGTTCATCAGCGGCGCGGACGGGGCGGGCTTCGCCATCTGCATGGCCCGCACCAGCGGCGCGGCCGGAGACGCGGGCGGCGCGACGATGTTCCTCGTCCGGGCCGACAACCCGGGCATGAAGATCGTCCGGAACATCGACACGCTTGACCAGGGCCTGTTCGGCGGGCACAGCGAGGTGGTGTTCGAGAACTGCGAGGTCGCCGACAGTGCCGTCCTCGGCGAGGTCGACAAGGGCTTCGCGTATGCGCAGGTGCGCCTCGGACCCGCCCGGATGACCCACTGCATGCGCTGGCTCGGAGTGGCACGGCGTGCGCAGGACATCGCCCTTGAGCGCGCGGCCGACCGCTCGGCCTTCGGACGGCCGCTGGCCGAACTGGGCATGGTGCAACAGCTGTTGGCCGACTCCGAGATCGACATCGAGACCAGCCGAGCGGTGCTGTGGCGCGCCTGCTGGGAACTGGACCAGGGCCGCTCGGCCGCCCAGCACACCTCGATCGCCAAGACGTACGTGTCCGAGGCGGTGAACCGGGTGGTCGACCGGGCCGTGCAGGTGTGCGGCGCGCTCGGCATCTCGGGGGACGCCCCGCTGTCGCGCCTGTACCGGGAGGTGCGTCCGTTCCGTATCTACGACGGTCCATCCGAGACGCACCGCTGGGCCATCGCCAAACGCGCGGTGCGGGTGGCCAGGGAGCGGCGGGCCGAACGGTGAGCGCCTCCGATGCGGCCGTCGTCGGCATCGATCTGCCCGCGTTGCAGCGCTACTTCGAGCGTCACGTCCCGCAGTGCGCGGGCCCGCTCCGGATCGAGCCGCTGCACGGCGGGCGTTCCAATCTGACGTACCGCGTGAGCGACGGGACGCACCAGTGGGTGCTCCGTCGGCCACCGCTCGGCGTGCTGACGCCGACCGCCCACGACATGCACCGTGAGTACCGCGTCGTCGCCGCGCTGGCAGGCACCGGGGTACCGGTCGCCGAAGCCGTCCTGTCGTGCCGGGACCCGGCCGTGATCGGAGCGCCGTTCTGCGTCGTCGCGTTCGTGGAAGGGACGGTGCTGCGCGACGGAGACGAGGCCGCCGCGCTGCCGCACACCGACGCACGGCATGCCGCCGAAGCACTCGTCGACGCCCTGGTGGCGCTGCACTCGGTCGATGCCGCCGCCATCGGGCTCGGCGACTTCGGCCGCCCCGACGGCTACCTGGAGCGGCAGGTGCGCCGGTGGCGCGGGCAGTGGGACAAGGTCGCCACCCGGGCACTGCCCGACCTCGACGCCCTGCACACACGGCTCGCCCGCGCCCTGCCCGCGAGCGGCGCACCGGCGATCGTCCACGGCGACTACCGCCTGGACAACACCCTTCTGGCGCCGGGTGACTTCGGGCGGATCGCGGCGATCGTGGACTGGGAGATGGCCACGCTCGGCGATCCTCTCGCCGACCTCGGCATGCTGCTCATGTACTGGGACCCGGCCTGCGAGCCGGTCCTGGGGGCGCGCCATGTGCCGACCGCCAATCCCGGCTTCCTCTCCGGGCCCGAGCTGGCCGAGCGGTACGCCGCGGCATCCGGCCGGGACATCACCTGCCTGCCCTACTACCAGGCTCTCGCCTGTTTCAAGCTCGCCGTGATCGCGGAGGGCATCCACGCCCGCTTCCTCGCGGGGCAGACGGTGGGCACCGGCTTCGAGCACGTCGGCTCCGCGGTCCCCGCGCTCCTTCGCTCGGGGTTGCGGCTTCTGCCGTGACCACCGCACATCACCGCACCGCCGCACCATCGAACGAAGGAGACCCCGTGTCCGACCGACTGTCCGCAACCATCGCCCTGGTCACCGGTGCGACCGGCGGAATAGGTGATGCCGTCTCCCGCAGACTCGCCGCCGAGGGGGCCACGGTGGTGGTCACCGACGTGGACGCCGATCGCTGTACGGAGCTCGCGAAGCAGCTGACCGCCGACGGAGCGCGGGCGCTCGGCCTCGCCCTTGACGTCAGTGACGAGGATGCCTGGCGTGAGGCGATCGAGCGGGTGGTCGCCGACCTCGGCGGTCTGTCCCTGCTCGTCAACAACGCGGGCATCGCCGAGATGCGGACCGTGGAGACCGAGACCCAGGAGTCCTGGGACAAGGTCATCGCGGTCACCCAAGGCGGCGTCTGGCTCGGCATGAAGCACGCCGGGCCCGCGATCGAGCGCTCTGGGGGCGGCTCGATCGTCAACATCGCGTCGATCTTCGGAACGGTCGGCGGCTTCGGCAGTCAGTTCTCGTACCACGCCGCGAAGGGAGCGGTCCGCCTGATGACGAAGAACGCCGCGCTCCACTGGGCGACGCGCGGCGTCCGCGTCAACTCCGTCCACCCCGGCTTCATCGAGACGCCCCTCTCACGCGAACTGTGGCGCGGCACGCCCCGGCACACCGCGATGCTCGATGGCACCCCGATGGGGCGGCTCGGCCGGCCCGACGAGGTCGCGGGGGCCGTGGCGTTCCTCGCTTCGGAGGACTCCAGTTTCGTCACCGGCTCCGAGCTGTACGTGGACGGCGGCTGGACGGCCCGCTGACAGAAGGGGACAGCACAGGAGAGGACGGGACGGCAGAGGACGTGACGGCAGAGGGAGGGCGCGGCAACTGCCGTGCCCTCCCTGTCTCTTGCCTTGCGCCGGCTCCCGTACGGAGTCACCGCACGCGCGTGTACTGGTCCACCCCGTCCTTGTGCACCAGGGTGACCCGCTCGCGCAGCACGAGGACGTCCAGATGCGCCGCCGTCTCGTTGACCGCGAGCATCTGGTTGAACGCGCTGAGCTCGCCGAACGGCACCTCGCGGCGCGTCCAGCCCAGTTCGCGCGCCACCGCGTAGGCGTCCAGGGTGCGCTCCCCCAGTGCCTTCAGGCTCTGGGCAAGGCGGTTGTCGTGGTGTGTGAGCAGCTCGGCGACCCGGGTGTGCGAACTGTCGGACACCGGACCGTGCGCGGGCAGCAGACGGGTGTCGGCGTACTGGGTCATCAGCCGCAGGGAGTCCAGGTAGTCGGCGAGCGGGCGGCCACCGGGTTCGGCCAGCTCGAAGCCGATGGACGGGGTGATGTGCGGCAGGACGTGGTCCCCGGAGAACAGCAGCCCTCGCTGTTCGTCGAGGAAGACCACATGTCCCTTGGTGTGTCCGGGAGTTGGCACGACGCGCAGCTCACGGTCGCCGAACCGGAGGGTTTCCGCACCGAGCCACTGGTCGGGCGCCTCCCACACACGCGGGTCGTAGCCGCCGTGGTCCATCCCCTGGACGAGGTCGGCCAGTTCGTCCGCGCCCGCCCTGCGCAGCGTCTCAAGCGAGCCTGCCGGTACGTCGCTGCGCAGCCGGTGGAGTATCTCCATGCCCGGCTGTTCGCCTGCCCCCAGGTACACGCGCGAGCCGAGGAGTCGGCGCAGCTCCACGGCGTTCGTGTAGTGGTCACTGTGGATGTGGGTGACCAGGATGTGGCTGATGTCGCCGAGATCCCGGCCGATGGCCGCCAAGGCCTCCTCCAGCGCCTTGCGCGCCTCGGGGATCGCCCAGCCGCCGTCGATCATGACGATGCCGTCGTCGTCCGCCAGGTTCTCCAGCAGATAGACGTTGACGGCGTGCAGCCCGTCGTTGGGCAGCGGCAGGGGGACACGGTGCACGCCGGGCTGCACGGTCTGGATTCCGGCTTCGGCCCACGGGCCCTGGTCGAACCGCTTTGTCATGACTCTCCTTCGCTGTCGCTTGCTGAACTGCCCTGGTCCGTCGTGGTGCGGGCCGCGCCCTGCGGCTGCGCGCAGGTCGTACGCAGCCGATGGGCCAGTTCGCGGGCCCCGGACCTGTCCAGCTTGCCCACCTTCGTCTGGGGCAACTCTTCGATGTCGTAGACGAATTCGGGCCATTTGGTCTTGGCGAGGCCGATGCTCTCCAGATGCCCCGTCACCTCCGCCAGGTCCATTCCGGCGCCGTCCTCGGTGACGACGAGCAGGGCGATGCGTTCGCCGAGCACCTCGTCCGGTACTGCGGCGACGCAGGCCCTGGCCACGCGTGGGTAGGCGGCGACGGCCCGCTCGATCTCGGTGATGTCGATGTTGCGGCCGCCGCGGATGATGATGTCCTTCTCGCGGCCCATGATGGCCACGGTGCCGTCCTCGTACGTCATCAGCAGGTCCCCGGTGGGGAAGTAGCCGTCCTGCGTGAGGCCGGGCGGTTCGACGGCGCCGTCACGGGCGTACCCGAGGAAGAGGGAGGGACCGCGGACCTGTGCCCGCCCTGTCACGCCAGGACCCGCCGCCTCGCCGTCCGGGGTGAGCGCGCGCAGTTCCGTGCCGGGGAAGGGCCGGCCGTCCCGGCCGAGCCGGATCTCCTCGGGTTCTTCGGGTTCCGGCGATGTGTGGCCCAGACACTCGGACATGCCGAAGACGCGGAGGATCTTCGTGCCCAGGGACTGTTCGGCGCGGGCGAGCGCCCCCCGGTCCATCGGGCCGCCGCCCACGGTGATCGCGCGCACTCCTTCGAGGGCACCGGAGCCCGCCGCCGCCGCCGCGCCCATCTGGAGCGCCATGGTCGGTACGCACATGGTCCACCGGACGGCGGCGTCCGCCATGCGCCGTAGAGCGACGGCCGGTTCCCACCGCTCCGTCAGGACGAGCGGTCCGCCGAGCAGGAGGGACAGGTGGACGCCGAAGCAGTACGCGGCCGTCGACGACAGCGGCACGATCGCGGCCACCGCGTCCCCGCGATGCAGTCCGTTGATCTCGATGGTGCTCTCCCCTGCGTAACGCAGGGCCGCCTCGGACTGCACCACGCCCTTGGGGCGGCCGGTCGAGCCAGAGGTCAGTCCGATGAGCACCCCGCCCGCCCAGCGCGACACGTCGTGCGGTCCGGGCGCGGACCGGCAGGCCCAGCCGTCGAGGACCGGGCCCGCCCCGCTTTCCGGCAGCAGCCCGGTCACCCCCCATTCGTGCATCGCCGATGGCTCGGCCGCGACGGCGTCCGGGCGGATGTCGGCGAAGGCCGCGGCGAACTCGGCGCTCGTGGTGTGCCGGTTGACCACCGCGAGGACGCCGCCCTTGAGACCCACGGCCAGCGTGCCGGCGACGGTGCGCCATGAGTTGTCGGCCTGGAGCATGACGGTGCCGCCTGCCCCGTCGGGGAACATCGCCTCCGCGAGCCGGGCCGCCTCGGCCAGCAGTTCGCGCGCCGTATGAGGACCTGTGTCGTCGATGACGGCGACGAAGTCCGCCTGCTCGGCCCTGTGTTGAAACTCCTGCGCTACCTGTCGCATCCCGCTTCCTCGCTACGCTGTACCGAACTCCGTGACGAGCTCTGTGACGAACCCTGTGGTGCGTGCCGTGCCGACGAACTGGGGAACGGGTGAAGCGGCGCCCTCAGCCGGTGAACATCTCCGCCTCGTTGCCCATCACCGCGATACGGCGGCCCTTCATGTCTCCGACCTGTGCGACCGCGTCGGCCCACTCCTGGCTCGCGAGGGCCTTCTTCAGATCCTCGGGCGAGTCGAAGCTGAGCACCGAGAGCCCGTCCCAGCCCTCGGAGCGCGGCTCCAGAGCCTTGCCGATCTCCGTGTGCCGCCAGGCGCGCAGTCCGGGCAGGCGGTAGGTCAGTTCCGCGTGGTCGCCGCGCCACCATGCGATGAACCGCTCGTGCGTCCATTCCGGTGGCCGGGCTGCCAGCAGGACGAGGTTGTACATAACTGTCCTCCGTACGTATCGAGTTGTCGCGAAACGTGACCAGGTCAGGGAAACCGGATCTCGGACGACCGGCCGATCAGCAGACGCTGCAGCCGATTGTTGTCGTCCACCCGCCCGGCCGCGACGAAGCTCGCCTCGGGCACGCCGTCGCGGCGCACCTCGCCGAGGAAGAGCTCGTCCTGGCCGAGGGTGGTCGCGGACAGGAGATGGTGGGTGCGCGTACCCCGTTCGCGCTGTTCGAGGTAGCCGACCAGCGCGGCGCGGTCCCCGGCGAAGTCGGTCGCCCGCCCGTCCCCGGTGGAGAACAGGATGGAGAGGGAGAAGTCGTCGCTGACCAGGTCGAGGATCCGGTCAGGTTCGTCGCTGTCGAGGATCTCGAACCACGCGGTCAGGAAGGGGGCGGGAGCGGCCGCTGGTTCGGCGGCGGTGGACGTCTCGGTCATGGCAGTCACTCCGGCAGGTCGATGAGGTCGTACGTCGTGGTGAAGTACGACTGGTAGCGGGCCATGCGCCCCCCGGGCGTGACGACGGCCGCCGACAGGAAGGACCCGACGGTCTTCCCCGACTCGGTCACCACTCCGTACACGGTCTCCAGATCGCCGTCGGAGCTGCTGCGAAGGATCCTGTGCTCCCTCGCCACGGCGTTGCGCCCCGCGATATAGGCGGCGAAGTCCTCCTTGGACCGTCCGGTCGCCTCACGGCCCGGCAGGGCGATGAGGAAGCGGAAGTCCGGTTCGAGGAGTTCGAGTGCCTGCTCGGGGTCGTCGCCGTCCATCCGTGCCATGTAGGCGGGCAACACGCTGGCCATGAAGGTCCTTTCGCTGCGGGGTGCGGGGATGTCAGTCGCGGACAGGAGGCGTGAAGAAGTCGCCCTGCGACTCCCAACGGCCGTTCCTGACGACGACCTTCTGTAGGTCACGGGTGCCGAGGTGCCGTCCGGCACCGAAGTCGAGAACCGGGGCCACGCCCGTGTCGACGTGGCGCGCGTTCTTGTAGGCCTTGGTCAGCGACTCGCTGGTGACGGGTCCGTCGATGGTCTTCGCGACCTCGACGAACGCCTTCGCCGCGGCCCAGCCCCACAAGGTGATGAAGTCGGCCGGGTGCCC
Source organism: Streptomyces sp. NPDC056486 (assembly GCF_042795295.1). NCBI lineage: Bacteria > Bacillati > Actinomycetota > Actinomycetes > Kitasatosporales > Streptomycetaceae > Streptomyces > Streptomyces sp. NPDC056486. The sequence continues at coordinate 28,074 of NZ_JBHTSF010000001.1, read as the reverse complement.
CCGCTCGTACTTCGCCATCGCCGCGCGGAACTCCTTGATGGCCGGGTCGTCGTCGTGCGGCGACTTGACCAGTTGCAGCGCCTTGAGCCCGTCGGCCGCCTTGCCCGACAGCGTCAGTGTGGCCTGTGCCGCCACGGGTGCGTAGCCGTACGCCTGGGCGTCGAGCCTCTGCAGCTTCGCTTCCTTGAGGTAGGCCGCGGTCTCGGCGGCGGTCAGGATCAGCACGACGGCGTCAGGCCTGGCTGCCTTGACCTTGCTGATCACCGGGCTGTAGTCCGTGGTCTGGTACTTCACCGAAAGGCGTTTCACCTGGACCGACGGATCGGTCTTGCGGGCCGCGGGCTCGATCTCCTTGCCCACGTTCACGAACGCCGCCGGATCGCTGTGCACGACGACGACCTTCTTCGCCCCGTCACGCACCACCCACTCCCCGAGTGCGGCTGCCTGGTCCTCGTACAGCGTCTGGAGACCGAAAAGGCCGTCGCGGGCCGGCTCGTACCAGGACTCGTCGCCGCCCAGCGTGTTGAGGACCGGCACCTTCGACTGCTGGAGCACGAAGGGGAACGTGGCCTGGGTCTGGGAGGTGCCGTTGGTCGCGACGATCGCCACGACCCCCTCCTGGTCGACGAGCCGGCGGGCGATCTGGACGGTCTGCTGCGGGTCGTTGGCGTTGTCCTTGACGACCCAGTCGATCTTGCGCCCGTTGATCCCTCCCCGCGCGTTGACCGACTTGAAGTACGCGTCGGCACCCGCCCTTTCGGGGATTCCGAACGAGGCGAGGGGACCGGTGAGCGGGAACCACGCGCCGATCTTGATGACCTTGCCGTCCCCCGTCGAAGGGTCCCCGGTGCTGCACGCGTTCGCCACCAGGGCGAGCATCGCGGCGAGTGCGGCGATGAGCGTGCGTGTCGTACGTGGTCGCATGCCCCTCCTCAGATCAACCTGAGTCAAGTTCAGTTCAGTAGGATGTTAATCCCGGAGAAACACGCCTGGCAATGGCCGGTCACATCCCGATCGGCGCGCACTTGGCGGCACCCGACGGCGGACATGCGGACAGCACAAGGCCCCCTGCCGGATATCCGTCAGGGGGCCCGTGGTGGACGGGGGGGGAAACGCGTCAGGTGGCGACCATACGCACGCAGGCGCCCTCGATCAGCTCGCTGATCTCCGGCAGCGGGGTCGGCCCGGAAGGCCGGTACCACCGCCACACGCTGACGATCAGACCGAGCACGCCCGCTCCGAGCAACTGGGCGTCGCGCAGCGGGAACGCACCCTGCGACATCCCCTTCACCAGCAGGTTCGTCCAGTCGCGCTCGACGACCTGGACCAGCTGGCGGGCCGCCACGCGCTCGGCCTCCTCACGCTTGGACCGCCGCGATCCGGAGAGCAGGTCCATGTGGTTCTGCAGGATGCGCATCTGCAGGACCTCGTGCTCCGAGACCTCGTATGCCGCGCGCACCGCGGCCCGCAGCGCATCGACCGGCTCCTCCACGTCCTTGGTCGCCTCGGCGAACCGGTCGTGCGAGCGCTCCAGTTCGAGCCGCATGATCGTGAGCAGGCAGTGCGCCTTCGACTCGAAGTAGTGGTAGAGCGCGGTCTGTCCGATGCCTACCCGCTCGGCCACCGTGGACCACTTGGTGGCCTCGAAGCCGACCTCGCCGAAGCAGTCCACGGCGGCCGTGAGAATGGCGGCGCGCTTCGAGCGCGGCCCCGCCTCCGGTTCAGCGATCCTCGTCATTACATCTCTCCTGGCCGTCACCTGCCGTGGTCGTACCCGAGAGTAAACCCAACTTGAACTCAGTTGCCAACCGGCCGACCGGCCAGAGAACCGATCGGCCAACCGACTGCTTCACCCGCGCTCGAGCACGGTGGCGTTGGCCATGCCGCCGCCCTCGCACATCGTCTGCAGACCATAGCGACCGCCGGTCCTGCGCAACTGGTGAACGAGCGTGGTCATGAGCCGGGCGCCCGTGGCCCCCAGCGGATGCCCGAGCGCGATGGCGCCGCCGAAGACGTTGACGCGCTCGGGGTCGGCGCCGGTCTCCTTCTGCCAGGCGAGGACGACGGAGGCGAAGGCCTCGTTGATCTCGATCAGATCGATCCGGTCGAGGTCGAGACCGGCCTTCTTCAGGACCTGCTCGGTGGCGGGGATCGGTCCGGTCAGCATGTGGATCGGGTCGGAGCCGGTCACGGCCATGCTGTGCACCCGCGCGAGAGGGGTCAGGCCGTGGCGGCGTACCGCATCGCCGGATGCGATCAGGAGGGCGGCGGCGCCGTCGGAGATCTGGCTGGCGACAGCAGCGGTAAGGCGGCCGCCCTCGGTGAGGCTTTTGAGGCCCGCCATCTTCGCGAGCGTGGTGTCGGCGCGCGGCCCCTCGTCGGCGGTGAGCCCGAAGGCCGGGACGATCTCCTCGTCGAAGACTCCGTCGGCCTGTGCGGCAAGGGCCCGCTGATGGCTGGTGAGCGCGAATCCCTCCATGTCCTCACGGGTGACGCCCCACTTCTCGGCGATCAGCTCGGCGCCGCGGAACTGCGAGACCTCCTGGTCCCCGAACTGTTCGCGCCAGCCCTCGCCGGCGAAGGGACTGCCGAGACCAGCCTGTTCGCCGACGAACATGGGGCTGGCGATGGGCACCAGGCTCATCACCTCCACCCCGCCTGCCACCACCAGGTCGGCGGCGCCCGAGCCCACGGCCTGTGCGGCGAAGTGGACGGCCTGCTGGGACGAGCCGCACTGCCGGTCGATGGTGGTGCCGGGCACGTGCTGGGGCAGCCCCGCCGACAGCCAGGAGGTGCGGGCGAGGTTTCCGGTCTGCGCGCCGATCTGGCTGACACACCCGAAGTACACGTCGTCGACGGCACCAGGATCGACGCCGGTACGTTCAAGGAGGGCACGCAGTACATGCGCGCCGAGGTCGGCGGGGTGCACGCCGCTGAGCGTGCCCTTGCGGCGGCCGACGGGGGTACGGACGGCTCCGACGATGAAGGCTTCCGACACGGTGGGCTCCATGGGTTCGATGTGAGCGGGTCAGTGCTGGGGCGCGACGCGCGGGAAGTCGGGCGCCCGTTTGCCGAGGAAGGCGGCAACTCCCTCGCGGCCCTCTTCGCCGCCGGCGGCGGTGGCCAGCGCACGGGCCTCGCGGTCCAGGTGCGGGCCGAGCTCCGAGGTCAGGCCCGCGGAGACGAGCCGCCGGGTCGCGCCGAAGGCCGCGGTGGGTCCGCGCAGCAGGGCATCGGCCGTGCGCGACGCCTCAGCGGCCAGTTCGCCGGGGGCGACGGTGCGGCTCACGAGTCCGATCGCCGCGGCTTCCGACGCCGTTGTCCGACGGTTCGTGAGGAGCAGGTCCAGTGCCCGTTTGGGCCCGACGAGGCGCGGCAGGAACCAGCTGACTCCGGCGTCGGGCGAGTAGCCGATCCCGGTGTACGCGGCGGTGAACGAGGCGTTGTCGGCGGCGAGCGTCACATCGGCGGCGGCGGCGAGGCCGATGCCCGCACCGGCGACGGCGCCCTGCACGGCGGCCACCATGGGCGCGTCGAGCCCGGCGAACGTACGCAGGGCGTCGTGCAGCGCGTCCGTGACCGCGAAGAGGTGCTTCTCCAGTGCGTCGCCGCTCAGCCGGGAGAACTCCCCGAGGTCGCCGCCGACGCAGAAGGACTTTCCTTCTGCTGTGAGGAGTACGGCCCGTACGTCCTCGCGCGCGCAGGCCCGGGCCGCGTCCAGGAGCCCGCGCGCCATCTCCAGGTCGATGGCGTTGCCCGCGTCACCCCGGCGCAGAGTGACCTGCGCCAGGCCGTCTTCGCGTATCTCGATGCCGACCCTCATCGCGCCGTCCATCCGCCGTCGACGGTCAGGACCTGCCCGGTGCAGTACGTGGAGGCGTCGGAGGCCAGGAACAGCAGCGCGCCGTCGAGCTCTTCCCCGTCGCCGCCGCGGCGCAGCAGCGTATTGCGCTCGACCCAGCGGCGCGAGCGCTCGTCGCCGAAGAGCTCCGCCGTCATCTCGGTGCGGAACCAGCCGGGCGCGAGCGCGTTGACGCGAATTCCGGTACTGCCCCACTGACCGGCCAACTCCCTTGTCAGGCCGATGAGTCCGGCCTTGGACGCGGAGTAGCTCGCGCCACCCAGCGGGGCACCCGAGACGAGCCCGAGGATGGAGGAGACGTTGATGATGCTCTTGCCCGTGGCGGGGGCGGGAGCCTCGGCGGTGAGCCGGGCAAGGTGGAAGGGCGCGGTGAGGTTGACGCCGAGGACGTCTGCGAAGGCGTCCGGGGTCTCGTCCTCGGCACGCGTCTCGCCGGACATGGCCGCATTGTTGACCAGGATGTCGATACGTCCCGTGGCGGTGAGCGCTGCTTCGGCCAGCCTCGTTCGGTCGGCCTCCAGCGAGACGTCGCAGGCGACGGGGTGGATCCGGGCGTCGGTGTCGGCGAGCTCCTTCAGCCGGTCGGCCCTGCGGGCCGCGGCGAACACGGTGGCACCGGCCTGCGCGAGGACGGTCGCGAAGCGCGCGCCGAGCCCTGCGGATGCCCCGGTGACGACGGCGGTCCTGCCTTCGAGCGAGAACAGTTCGGCGGCGGGGCGTGGTGTGCTCACTCGTCCACCCCGGTCTCGTCCACCCCGATGGGGAGAGCGGTGGCCCCGCCGTCGAGTACCAGCGTCTGGCCGGTCATCCATGAGGAGGCATCGGACGCGAGGAACAGCGCCGCGTTCGCCACGTCCTGCACCGTACCGAGGCGCCGCAGGGGCAGCTTGGCGGTGAGGACGGGCTCGCGGACCTCCCACACCGCCCGCGCGAGCTCCGTCTTGATGAGGCCGGGCGCGATGGCGTTCACCCGCGCCCGTGGCCCGAGTTCGTAGGCGAGCTGCCGTGTCATGTGCAGCATGGCCGCCTTGGTGGCGTTGTAGTAGCCGATGTGCGGGTCGACGATCAGCCCGCCGACGGAGGCGATGTTGATGACCGCTCCCCCGTGTTCGGCCATCCAGGCCCGCCAGGCGGCGCGGGTCCAGGCGATCATGCCGTACTGATTGACGCGTACGGTCTTCTCCGCGCGTGGCAGGTCCAGGTCGAGCAGGTCTCCGTTGTACGGGTTGGTCGCCGCGTTGTTGACCAGGATGTCGAGACGCCCGAAGCGCGTCATGGTCTCGTCGACGCAGGCGTCGGCCTGGTCGGGTTCGCCGGCGTTGGCGACGACGGTGTGCACGTCTGCGTCGCTCTTGACGCGCAAAAGTTCCTCGCGCGCGTCGGCAAGGCCTGGGGCCTTGCGGGCGGCGATCACGACGTGTGCGCCGGCCGCCCGGTAGGCGGTGGCGATGCCGAGGCCGATACCGCGCGAACCGCCGGTGATGACGGCGACCTTGCCGTCGAGAGTGTCGGTGCTCACGCCGCTCCTGCCTTCGTGTCGGTCTTCGTTTCTGTCTTCGTGTCGGTCTTCTGGTACTTGGCGAGTTCCTGACGGGCGACGGTGCGCAGATGCACTTCGTCCGGTCCGTCGGCGATGCGCAGCGCACGCGTGATCGCGTACAGCCGGGCCAGTACGGTGTCGTCGCTGACCCCTGCCGCGCCGTGCGCCTGCACCGACCGGTCGACGACCTTGTGGGCGACGTCGAGGGCAGCCACCTTGATCGCGGCGACCTCCATGCGGGCGGCGGCGTTGCCGACGGTGTCCATCAGCCACGCCGACTTCAGCACGAGCAGGCGTAGTTGTTCGATCTCGATTCGGCTGTGGGCGATCCACTCGCGCACCACGCCCCGGTCGGCGAGCGGCCCGCCGAAGGCGACGCGCTCGGTCGTCCGCTCGCACATGAGCTGGAGGGCACGCTCGGCGAATCCCACGGCGCGCATCGCGTAGTGCATGCGCCCAGGGCCCAGACGTCCCTGGGCGAGAGCGAAGCCCTCCCCTTCCCCCACGAGGATGTGATCCACCGGCACGCGGACGTTCTCGAAGAGGACCTCGCCGTGTCCGCACCGGTCGGTGTAGCCGAACATGGGCAGGTCGCGCACGACGGTGACGCCCGGGGTGTCACGGGGGACGAGCAGCATGCTCTGCTGCCGGTAGGTGGGCGCGCCGGGGTCGGTCTTGCCCATCAGGATGATCAGCTTGCAGTCGGGGTCGAGGATCCCGGAGGTGTACCACTTGCGGCCGTTGACGACGTAGTGGTCGCCGTCGCGGGTGATGCGCGTCTGTATGTTGCGCGCGTCGGAGCTCGCGACCTCGGGTTCGGTCATGGCGAAGCACGAGCGGATGTCCGCCTCCAACAGCGGCTTCAGCCAACGCTCTTGCTGCTCGGGTGTGCCGTACAGCGCGAGCAGTTCCATGTTTCCGGTGTCGGGCGCCGAGCAGTTGAACACCTCGGGGCCGATGATCGAGCGTCCTGCCAGCTCCATCAGCGGCGCGTACTCCAGGTTGGTGAGCCCGGCGCCCCAGTCGCCGTGGGCCATGAAGAGGTTCCACAGGCCCTCGGCGCGCGCCTTCTCCTTCAGCTCGCTCATGATCGGCGGCAGGGCGTGCGGGTCGTCGGCCTCGGCGAGCTGACGGTCGTACACCGCTTCCGCGGGAAAGACGTACTGCTCCATGAACGACCGCATGCGGTCCTGGAGTTCACTCGCGCGCGGCGAGAATCCGAAATCCACGAGGGCTCCTGTTGTGGTTCTGGGGTCAGCCGAGGATGTCGCGCGCGGTGCGGATCATCGCGGCGATGGTGGGCGGCAGTCGCTCCTGGTCCGGGTCGTGGTGTTTGCCCTCGCGGTGCCGGCGCAGGTTGTGGCCCATGATCGCGGCCATCTTCATGCGGCCGAGGGCCCGGAACCAGTCCATGGCGGGCAGCGCGGGGCGACCGTCGAGGTAGGCGTCGAGCAGGTCCGGTTCGGTGGGCAGGCCGGGCACGGCGCGTCCGAGTGCGGGGAAGTTGCGGTGGTCGGCGAAGAGCAGGAACCAGCCGAGGTCGATGCGCGGGTCGCCGACGCTCCAGATCTCCCAGTCGACGACGGCGACCGCGCGCTCCTCGACGCACAGCACATTGCCGAGCCGGAAGTCGCCGTGCAGCAGCACCGGCGGGAGGCCGCCGGGCACGTCGTCGCCGAGGCGTTCCAGCAGCTCCTCGCCACCCGGGCGGAGTTCGGCCGGTACCGCGTGCAGGGTGCGGCTCCAGCGGGCCAGTTCTCCGGCCGCGTCGAGCGGTGCGGGCGCGTCGAGCCCGGGAGCGTCGACATCGGTGCCGTGCAGCCGCCGGAGCACGGAGGCGATCTCCAGCATCCTGGCCCGCGCCGTCGCCTCCGCGACCTCCGGCTCGTCGAGCACCGGCTCCACCGCGTCCCCGTCCGCGAACTCCATGGCGAACCAAGCGGGTTGGGCCTCATCCACGACGGCGAGACCCGGCACGGGTACGGCGGACCCGGCGAGCGCGGCGAGCACCCGCGCCTGGCGCAGCACGTCATTGCGTCCGACGGGCCGCTGTCCCGCGGGCACCGCCTTGATGACGTACTTCGTTTCCCCCGCCGTGACCGAGTAGGTCAGTCCGGAGTGGCCGCCCGGCAGGACCTTCAACTCCCCGACGGGCTCCCCCGGATGCAGGCCGGCGAGTCCGGCGCGGACCCGTCCCGCCAGTGGTGTCTCCTGGGTCGCCGTGCTCATCGGGCGGGCTCCTTGGGCAGGCCGAGCACGCGCTCGGCGAGGATGTTGTGCTGGATCTCGTCGGTGCCGCCCGCGATGCTGTAGCCGGGCGCGCCGAGCAGGTGCTCCGTCCAGGCGTACGTGCCCCACTCCCCCGTGTCGGCGACCAGGCGGGGGCCGAGCAGTTCGGAGACGAGGTCGCTGGTGCGCCGCATGGTCCCGGTGGCGTACAGCTTGCCGACCGAGGCTTCCGCGCCGGGCTCGCGACCGGCTGCGAGGGCGCCGGTCACGCGCAGCCCGATGAGCCGCTGCACCAGTGCCCGTACGTAGAGGTCGGCGGCCTGCTGCCGTTCGCCGCCGGTGAGCGGGCGTGGCAGGTGCCCGGCCAGTTCAAGGGCCCGGTCGGCGTTGTCCAGGCCGAGGTTGCCCGAGTCGAGGCGTTCGGCGGCAAGGACGCTGAGAGTGACCCGCCAGCCCTCGCCGACCGGTCCGAGCCGGTCGGAGTCGGGGACCACCACGCCGTCGAGGTAGACCTCGTTGAAGCTGGTGCCGCCGGTCATCTGCCGGATGGGCCGTACGGTCACGCCGGGCGCGTCCATGCGGACCAGGAAGACGGTGATGCCCGCGTGCTTGCGCACATCGGGGTCGGTGCGGCACACGGCGACGCCCCAGGTCGCGACGGTGGCGCCCGAAGTCCACACCTTGTGGCCCTGGAGCACCCAGTGGTCGCCCTCGCGTACCGCCCTCGTGCGGACCCCGGCGAGGTCGGAACCCGCCTCGGTCTCGGAGAAGAGCTGGCAGGCCAGTTCGTCGGTGCGCAGCAGCGGCCGCAGCCAGCGCCGCTTCTGCTCATCGGTGCCCCAGATGCCGATCGCGGGGGCGACGAGTTGCTGTGTCACCGGGAAGATCTCGGTGCGGCGCGGCACGTCGAAGGCGGCTTCCTCCGCGCGGTAGAGCTGCTCGTAGTACCCGGGAAGATCGCGTCCCCCGTACTCCGCCGGCCAGTTGAGCGCCCCCCAGCCCTGATCGTGGCGCAGGCGCTCCCACTCCTGGGTGCGGGCGGTGTGCGCGCGCTCCTGCTCCTCGGACCAGTTCTCGAACACGGCGACGGAGTCGGAGCCGCTCCCCCACTCTTCGTCGGCGGGGCGTCGCGGGGCTGCCGTCTCGAGCCAGCGCCGGGCCTCGGCTCGGAACTCCTCGGGTTCCGGGATGCCGTTCATCTCTTCGTGCACCTCCATTCAAGCCGGAAAGCTCAGCCGGACAACTCAGTCGGACAACTCAGTCGGGCAGCTCAGCGGGACAACTCAGCGGGACAGCACCGTGCAGGCGCTCACGCCCGGCGCGCCGTACACATGGGTGAAGCCGATCCGGGGCACGCCCGGCACCTGGCGTTCGCCGGCCCGGCCGCGCAGTTGCTGGACGATTTCGTAGACCTGGCGCAGGCCCGACGCGCCGATGGGTTCGCCGTTGGCGATGCAGCCGCCGTCGGTGTTGACCGGCAGCCTGCCGCCGATCTCCGTGGCGCCTTCGGCGATGAGGTGTTCCTGCTCGCCGTCCTCGCACAGCCCGCACTCGGCCATGTGCATGACCTCGGCGCCGCTCTCGGTGTCCTGAAGCTGGCATACGTCGATGTCCGCGGGGCCGATCCCCGCCTCCTCGAAGGCGGCGGCCGCGGCAGCACTGCTGACGCTGGTCGGTTCGCCCGCGGCGATCCAAGGGCTGAACACCTCGAAGGAGCCGTAGCGCCGGGTCCGTACGGCCGCCGAGCGCAGGGCGATCGACGGGCCTTGAAGGGTGCGGGCGACCTCCGGCGAGCAGAGCACCAGGGCTGCCGCGCCTGCTCCCGGGGAGCAGAACATGAAGCGGGTCAGCGGGTCGCTGACCATGCCGGATTCCAGGATCTCCGCAGCTGCCACCGGCTTGCGGCGCCACGCCTCGGGAGTGAGACCGCCGTTGCGGTAGGCCTTCTCGGCCACAAGGGCGAGCGTCTGCGGGGTGATCCCGTGGTCGTGCATATAGCGCCGGATCTTCATGCCGAAGAACTGCGTGGTGACCATAAGGCCGTCGCTGCCGTACTCCTCGCCCAGGCCCCAGTCCTCGGGCCGCGGATCGAAGGCACCGCGTGGGTGCTTGTCGAAGCCCACGGCGAGAACGACGTCCGCCGAGCCCGAGCGGATCGCGTTCACGGCGGAGACCAGCGCGCTGCCCCCGGTGGCGCAGCCGTTCTTGACGTTGATGAACGGCAGCCCGGTCAGGCCAAGTTGGGACACGAGGGTGTCGGCGAGTCCGGCGCTGTCACTGCCGCCGAACGCGGCCCGCACCCGGGACCACTCGATCCCGGCGTCCGCAAGCGCGGCATTGACCGCGCCGACGGCCAACTGCCGGCCGCTCGCCTCCGACCGGCCGAACACGGTCCGCGCGGCTCCGCAGATCAGCACGTCGGCGCTCATGGGCCCTCCTTGACTGTCTTCGTGGGCCGGGCTCTTGGCACGCCTTCACCGGCGGTCACCGTGAGCGCCATGCCGATCCGGATGTCGTCAAGGTCGTCGACGTCCAGTACGGCGGCCACCCGCACGCCCTCGTCGAGCTCGACGTAGCCGACCGCGAACGGCTCGAAGCCGCCGGGCGGTGCCTGATAGGGCGGGGACTTGGGTGCGTACCGCTGTACCGTCCAGGTCCACAGCGTGCCCGCGCCGTCGAGGAGCGCCTGCTCGGCAGGACCTCCACAGCGGGGGCACGCGTCGTCCGCGGGGTAGACCGCCACCGAGCAGCCGCGGCAGCGTGCGCCCTGGAGCCCGGCGGCCGGACTCCGCGGAACCGTGGTCATCCGGCTCAGCGCCCCTGCCACTTGGGCTCGCGCTTCTCCAGGAACGCCGAGACGCCTTCGGCGGCGTCCTCGGAGTTGAGCGCCACGCCCACGGCGAGGTGCTCCATCACCATCAGCGACTGGGTGTCGGCGTCCAGGCTGCGGTCGATCGTCATCTTGGTGAGCCACATCGTGAACGGGCTCTTGTCGGTGAGGTGGGAGATGAACTCCTCGACCGTCTCGTCCAGCTTCTCGGTCGGCGCGTGGTCGTTGATCAGACCGAACTCGGTGGCCTCGACGCCGGACAGGAGCTTGCCGGTGAGCATCAGCTCCTTGGTCTTGCGGATGCCGATCATGCGCGGCACCCGGTAGATCGGGCCCGCACCGCCGTACAGTCCGCGGCGGATGTGGAAGTCGCCGATCTTGGCGTCGTCCGCGGCGATCGCGAAGTCGCAGGAGATCATGATCTCGAAGCCGCCCGCGGTGACATGGCCTTCGAGGACCGCGACCGACGGCGTCTTCATCGAGTAGAGGCGGTCGCACACCTTCGCGGACTTCACCGCGACGTCGATGGCGTTCGACTTGCCGACGTACTCCGCCTTCAGGCTGTCGAGGTCGAAGCCCGAGCAGAAGGTGCCGCCGCGGCCACGGAACACCAGGACCCGCAGTTCGGGGTCCTCGTCGACCTCGGTGATGATCTCGTCGAGCCGGTCCAGGATCGGCACCGTGACGCAGTTCTTCTTCCACGGGCGATTCAGCCAGACGCGGGCGACATGGCCGTCACGCTCGAACTGGATCTCATCTTCCACTGCCATCTCTGATCCCTCTCGCTCAAACTGAACTGAATTCATTCCGATTCTGCGGAGCGTCTGATCCACTGTCAACCCTCAGACTGAGATCGGTTCAGTGGGAGTCGGTGGGAGGTCGACGAGCACCTTGACCCGCCGGGCGTCGCGCACGTCGTGCAACCCCGCGACGGCGTCCGCGAGCGGGATGTGGTCGAGCCAGCCGTCCGTCGGGAAGCGGCCGGCCGCCATGTGCTCGATGACCCGCTCGAAGACTCCGTCCGGATACGCCTCCGCCCCGAGCAGGGAGAGTTCGGCAAGGCGCACGACGGAGGCGTCGACGGTGACCGCGCCCGAGTAGAGGGCGACCATCACAACCCGCCCCTGTGCGGCAGCGGACCGGATGCAGGCGTCCAGCACCTCGGGCCTGCCCGCGCACTCGACGGCGGCATCGACACCGCGGCCGCCGGTGTGCCGCAGCACTTCCGCGGCCACGTCCACCGCGCCGGGATCGAGTACGCGGGCGCCGTGCCGCTCCGCCGCGGCCCGGCGGGACGGCGAGGGCTCCACCACGATCACGTCGTCGACGCCGTTCGCCCGCAACGCGAACAGCGCACCCATGCCGACCGCGCCCGCGCCCGTCACCAGCGCGCTGCCACCGGCCTGTACACCAGCCCGTTCCACGGCGTTCAGAGCCACGGCCATCGGCTCCACCAGGGCGCCCTGCTCCAGCGAGAGCCCGTCGGGCAACCGGTGCACGGACCCGGTCGGCACGACCACATACTCGGCGAGACCGCCGCCGGGCGAGGTCACCCCGATCGCGGCAAGTGCCGCACACAGGTGGGACAGTCCTGCCGTGCACCGCGGACACACCCCGCAGGTGCGGATCGGCCGTACGCAGACCCGGTCGCCGGGCGTCGCCCGGTCGACCCCTTCACCGCAGGCGACCACGGTTCCGGCGAACTCGTGACCCAGGGTCTGCGGCAGGGTGGCCCCGGTCAGCGGGTTGGGCTCGTGCGTGGCACGAGGCGTCTCGAAGTACTCGTGCACATCGGTTCCGCAGATCCCCGCGTGCGCCACGCGGATCTTCACCTCGCCGGGGCCCGGATCGGGTTCGGGCATCTCCTCGATCCGCAGATCCTTGGCTCCGTACAGCCTGGCGGCCAGCATCGTTCCTCCCGGGAATCGCTCCTGCACGACGCGTCGAGCGACACATCGAGCAGCATCGAGATTGCCACCGAACTGAACTGACTTCAATCATTTCCTTGAGACTTGCACCTACTTCGGTTCAGTATGGAGAGCGTCCATCCACCCGTATCCGCCCCTGCCGACGCGGTCGGGGCAGTCTGGAGTGCACATGCCCGCGCGGCACCCCGTCCGCTTCGTGACCGCATCGAGCCTCTTCGACGGCCACGACGCGTCGATCAACATCATGCGGCGCGTTCTGCAGGCCCAGGGCGCGGAGGTGATTCACCTCGGGCACAACCGCTCCGTGAGCGAAGTGGTGGACGCCGCACTGGAGGAGGACGTCCAAGGGGTGGCCGTCAGCTCCTACCAGGGCGGTCACATCGAGTACTTCGAGTACTTGGTGGAGTTGTTGCGCGAGCGCGGCGCCGGGCATGTGCGGGTGTTCGGCGGAGGCGGCGGGGTGATCGTGCCGCAGGAGATCGACCGGCTGTCGCGGGCCGGCGTACGGATCTTCTCGCCGGACGAAGGGCAGCGGCTCGGCCTGGTGGGGATGATCCGGTCGATGATCGAGGCGTGCGACACCGCGCCCTGGGAAGAGGCGCCCGCTGAGGCCGGGCGCGTGCTTGCCGGTGAACGACCCGCGCTGGCCCGGTTGCTGTCCGGAGCCGCCGCCGGGACGGTGCCGGACGCGGACCTCCGGGCCATCGAGAAGGCGGCCGCCGCGCGCCAGGTTCCGGTGCTCGGCATCACCGGCACGGGCGGCTCGGGAAAGTCCTCGCTCACCGACGAGCTCGTACGCAGGATCCGTGTCGACCAGGGCGATGCGCTACGGGTGGCCGTGCTTGCCGTGGACCCGACACGGCGGCGTGGCGGGGGCGCTCTGCTCGGCGACCGCATCCGCATGAACTCGCTGGACGGGGACCGGATCTTCTTCCGCTCACTGGCCACCCGGGGCAGCGGCGAACTCCCCGAAGGGCTCGGCGAGTCGATCGCCGCGTGCAAAGCAGCCGGCTACGACATGGTCGTCGTCGAGACTCCCGGCATCGGTCAGGGCGACGCGGCGATCGTGCCCTTCGCCGACGTGTCGCTGTACGTCATGACGCCCGAGTTCGGTGCGGCGTCCCAGCTCGAGAAGATCGACATGCTGGACTTCGCGGACGTCGTCGCCATCAACAAGTTCGAGCGGCGCGGTGCGGAGGACGCTCTGCGCGATGTCGGACGCCAACTCGTCCGCAATCGCGAGTCGTTCGGCTCACGGCCCGACGACATGCCGGTGTTCGGCACCAGCGCGGCGACCTTCCATGACGACGGCGTCACCGCGCTCTACCAGCACCTGCGCGGGCTGCTCGCCGAGCGGGGGATGCCGGTCCGCTCCGGGGCGCTGCCCGAGGTGTCCGTGCGCCGTTCCAGCGGCGCGGCACAGATCGTGCCCCCGCAGCGGGCGCGCTATCTGGCCGACATCGTGGAAACGGTGCGCACGTATCACGCACACACCCACGACCAGACCGAGGCCGCCCGGCGGGTGCAGCAACTGGTCGCGGTACATGGGGATTTGGCAGGCGTGGGAGCACCGACCGATGACATCGATCGACTGCTCACCGGGGCACGGGAACGGCTCGACGAGAACGCCCACCGTGCGCTGGCGGACTGGCCCCGGACGGTACAGGCGTACAGCGGTGATGAGTTGGTGGTCACCGCAGGCGGCCGGGAGCTGCGCACCCGCCTGGTGGGCGCGTCACTCTCGGGCAGCCGGATTCCGCGGGTGGCACTGCCGCGATACACCGACCACGGAGAGCTGCTGCGGTTTCTGCGCGCGGAGAATCTGCCGGGTTCGTTCCCGTTCACGGCCGGGGTGTTCCCCTTCAAGCGGGAGGGCGAAGATCCTGCGCGCATGTTCGCGGGCGAGGGCGATCCGTTCCGTACCAATCGGCGCTTCAAACTCCTTTCCCGCGGCGGCGAAGCCACCCGCCTCTCCACGGCCTTCGACTCCGTCACCCTCTACGGCCGCGACCCCGACCCGCGACCCGACATCTACGGCAAGGTGGGCACATCGGGCGTCTCGGTGTCGACGCTGGACGACATGAAGGCGCTCTACGACGGCTTCGATCTGGTCGCTCCCACCACCTCGGTCTCCATGACGATCAACGGTCCCGCACCGACGATCCTCGCCTTCTTCCTCAACACCGCGATCGACCAGCAGCTCGACGCGTACACCGCCGAGCACGGCCACGCCCCGGACGCCGAGCGGGCCGGGGAGATCCGCTCGCACGTGCTGCGCAGCGTGCGCGGCACCGTGCAGGCCGACATCCTCAAGGAGGACCAGGGGCAGAACACCTGCCTGTTCTCCACGGAGTTCAGCCTGCGCATGATGGGCGACGTCCAGGAGTGGTTCATCGAGCAGGACGTACGCAACTTCTACTCGGTCTCCATCTCCGGCTACCACATCGCCGAGGCCGGGGCCAACCCCATCAGCCAGCTCGCCTTCACGCTGGCCAACGGCTTCACCTACGTCGAGTCGTACCTGGCGCGCGGCATGGACATCGACGACTTCGCGCCCAACCTGTCGTTCTTCTTCTCCAACGGCATGGACCCGGAGTACGCGGTGCTCGGCCGGGTGGCCCGCCGCATCTGGTCCGTGGCAATGCGCGATCGCTACGGGGCGAACGAGCGCAGCCAGAAGCTGAAGTACCACGTGCAGACCTCGGGCCGCTCCCTGCACGCCCAGGAGATGGACTTCAACGACATCCGCACCACGCTGCAAGCACTCATCGCGCTCTACGACAACTGCAACAGCCTGCACACCAACGCCTACGACGAGGCGGTCACCACGCCCACGGAGGAGTCCGTGCGCCGGGCGCTCGCCATCCAGCTCATCATCAACCGCGAGTGGGGCCTCGCCATGAACGAGAACCCGCTGCAGGGCTCGTACATCATCGACGAGCTGACCGACCTCCTCGAGGAAGCGGTCCTTACCGAGTTCGAGCGGATCAGCGAGCGCGGAGGTGTGCTCGGCGCGATGGAGACGGGCTACCAACGGGGCCGCATCCAGGACGAGTCCATGCTCTACGAGGAGCGAAAGCACGACGGAACGCTGCCGATCATCGGCGTCAACACCTTCCGCAAACCGCACACCGATGACGCGGCCCCGGCCTCGGTCGAGCTCGCCCGCGCCACGGAGCGGGAGAAGCAGTCCCAGCTCGCCCGCGTCCACGACTTCCAGACCCGTCACACAGACGCGGCCCGCGCCGCCCTCGCCGACCTCCGGCGGGCCGCGACAAGCGGCGAGAACGTCTTCGCCGTGCTGATGGACGCGGCGCGGGTCTGCTCGCTCCAGCAGATCACCGAGGCGTTCTTCGAGGTGGGCGGCGCCTACCGGCGCAATGTCTGACACCGCGAGCCGGTTACTGCCCTTTACCGCCTCTTACCACCTTCAGGAAGGATCTTCATGTCTGACATCTCGCGCCTCGGCGTCGTCGGGTGCGGCCTCATGGGCTCCGGCATAGCCGAAGTCGCCGCCCTGCGCGGCCTCGACGTCACCGTCGCCGAGTCGGCCCCGGGGCCGGCCGCCGCGGGCCGTGCCCGCGTCGTCGCGTCCCTGGACCGGGGGTTGCGGCGCGGCAAGCTCACCGAGGCCGAGCGCGATCAGGCCCTGGCCCGGCTCTCCTTCACCCATGATCTGGGCGATCTCGCCGACCGTCAGTTCGTCATCGAGGCCGTAGCCGAGAACCGCGAGGTGAAACTCGACATCTTCCGGCAGTTGGACAAGGTGATCGCCGCCCCGGACGCGATCCTGGCCACCAACACCTCCTCGATCCCCGTCGTCGACCTCGCCGTGGCCACCGGCCGCTCCTCCCGCGTCGTGGGCCTGCACTTCTTCAACCCCGTACCGGTGCAGAGACTGGTCGAGGTCATTCCGGCCCTGACCACCAGCGCCGACACGCTGACCCGCGCCCGCGAGTTCGCCGCCGAGCTGCTCGGCAAGGAGGTCATCCAGGCGCGCGACCGGTCGGGGTTCGTCGTCAACGCGTTGCTTGTGCCCTATCTGCTCGCCGCGATCCGCATGGTGGAGTCCGGCGCGGCCCGTCCCGAGGACATCGACAACGGCATGGAGCTGGGCTGCGCCCACCCGATGGGACCGCTGCGGCTGCTCGACCTGATCGGTCTGGAGACGGCGCAGGCGGTGGCCGACTCGATGTACGAGGAGTTCAAGGAACCCCTGTACGCCGCTCCCCCGCTGCTCCAGCGCATGGTGGCCGCCGGGCATCTGGGGCGTAAGAGCGGGCGCGGTTTCTACGTGTACGAGGGCTGATCGCATACGACACAGCCGGATGGCCGGGTCCGGCGGCCGGCTGTGTCGTGGCGTCGACGGTCAGACGTTCCTTCGCAGTTCGTCCGCGCAGCGTTCGGCCATCATCATCACGGTGGTGTTGGTCGGCTCCGCCGGGATGTCCGGCATGATCGACGCGTCGACGACGTACAGCCCGTCGACGCCGTGCACCTTGCCCTTCTGGTCGACGACAGCGGTGGGGGTGCCCTCGCCGCCCATGGCGCAGGTTCCGACGGCGTGACAGCAGGTGTTCTTGCCCTGGAGGACGACCCGCACCAGGTCGGCGTCGGAGGTCACGTCCGGCCCCGGCCATGTCTCTGCCCGTACGTACTTTCCCAGCGGGCCCGACTCCATGATCCTGCGGGTCTCGCGGATACCCGAGACCATGCGGCGCAGGTCGTCGGGATGGTCGAACAGGCCGAGCCGGATGCGCGGCGGGGCCTGCGGGTCGCGGGAGGCGATCTCCATGTGCCCCAGCGAGTACGGGCGGTACAGGACGAGCGGCACGAGCAGCACTCCCGGCTCCGGTGTGAGCACCACCGCGTGCAGGTCCACTTCGCCCCCGCTGTCGACGCCGCCCGAGGGGAAGGCGAGCACGGTCTGGAGGGGCGGCGTCAGCTCACCGACGGCCTCTTCGTCCACCGCGTAGGTGACGTACACCATCGCGTGGTCGCGGAGGTTGCGGCCCACGCCTTCGAGGGACCGCACCACCGGAACGGCCAGCTCGTCGAGCAGCCGCTTCGGGCCGATGCCGGAGCGCATCAGGATCGCCGGGCTGCCGATGGCTCCGGCGGCGAGAACGACTAGGTCGGCTTCCAGGCGGGCGCCGTCGGCCAGGACCACCGCGCGGGCGGTGCCGTCCTCGGTGAACTCGACCCGGTCCACGGTCTGTTCGCCGATGACGGTGAGGTTGTCGCGGTCGCGGGCAGGACCGAGGTAGGCAATGGCCGTGCTCTGTCGGACGCCGTCCTTGCGGTTGAGCGGGAGCGGCCCCGCGCCGCGTCGCGCCACGCCGTTCATGTCCTGGCGGACGGGGTGGCCTGCCTGCGCGCAGGCGTCCAGGAACGCGGACCCGACGGGGCGCAGCCCGTCGCCCTCGGTGAAGCGCGTGATGCGCACGGGCCCACCGGTGCCGTGCAGGTCTCCGCCGACCGGGTCGTCCTCCAACTTCTTCAGGTACGGCAGGACCTGCTCCCAGGACCAGCGGTCGTTGCCCAGACCTGTCCAGCGGGCGAAGTCCTCGGGGGTGGGGCGCAGGGCGTTGGCGGCGTTGACGGACGAGGAGCCGCCGATGACCTTGCCGCGCAGGACGGGGACGACTCCCTGCTCGACGACCCCGAACGTCGGGACGCTGTCGGCCTCGGCGACATCGTCGGTCGACGCGTAGCCCCAGTCGTGGGTGGTGAACCCGATCCGGTCGGCGTCGAGCACCTCCGGAGCGGTCTCCTGCGGGGTGCGGTAATCAGGGCCCGCTTCGAGCAGTGTGACGGTGTTGGTGGGGTCCTCGCTGAGCCGGGCGGCCAGGACACCCCCGGCGGAACCGCCACCACATATCACTATGCGACGCGCCATTGCTGCCTCTCTTCTTCTTTGATGAGGGGATTCACTGCTGGTGAGGAGACTCGCTAGAAGGGTTCGGCCCCGACGGCCTCCGCCGCAGCGCGTCCCTCCGCCATGGCGTGGGCGATGCGACGCGGTACGACACAGTCGCCGACGGCGTGGACGCTCTGGCCGTCTGCCGGCGTGACGTCGGGGCGGTGCGGGAGGCGTTCGCCGACCGTCACCAACAGGTCCGCGGGCAGGGTCGACTCATGGCCGTCCATGACGTGACGCAGTCGCAGCCCGTCCCCGGTCGAAGCCACGACCGTGCTCATCACGACGACATGCAGCGGCGCTCCGGACAGCCGGTTCAGCAACTGGGTGCGGTTTTCCGGCGAAAGACCTGTCGCGAAACCGTGGCCGGGCGTGATGACCGTGACCTCACGGGCCCCGGCCGCCAGTGCGCTCTCCACGGCGCTGACGCCCTGCCACCAGCCGAAGCCGTCGTCGAGGACGGCGATCCTGGGGGCGTGCGGCACCACGTCGGCGTACCGGAGGAGGAAGTCCGTGCTGGTGAGGGTCCCCAGCTCCCCGGGCACGGGCACGGCCGCCTCCCGGGCGCCGGTGGCGAGCACGATCCTGGAGTACCGGGCGAGTTCGGCGGACGTCGGCGTTGTCTCAAGGAGGACGCGGACGCCGAGGTCGGCGAGCTGGTCGCGCTGGTGGTCGACGATCTTCTGCCAGCCGGAGCGGTGCGCGGCGCGGGCGGCGAGACGTGCCTGACCGCCGACGTTCCGAGCGGGGTCGATGACGAGGACTTCCGTGCCGGTGCGAGCGATCCTCATCGCGCACTCCATGCCCGCGGGGCCCGCGCCGAGGACGGCGACGGGGCCGCTGCGGGAGCCGGGCCGGGTGAGCTGCGAAGGGCTGAGCCGCAGGGGTACGGCCGGGCGGGCCGTGGCTCCCGGCGGGCCGAGTTCGGGGTTCACCGAGCACGATCCGGTGGGCTCGAAGGTCCGGCAGCCCTCGTTGCAGTCCGTACAGGGTCGTATGGAGCGCTCGTCGCCGGCGACCGCTTTTCGCGCGAAGTCCGGGTCGGCGATGAACGGGCGTGCCATGCCGACCAGATCGGCGCCGGTGTCCAGCGCCCGTTCGATGTCGGCGACCGTCCGGAACCCCTGGCTGATCAGCAACGGCAGCGCGACCGCCGCGCGCAGCCGGCCCACGGACTCAAGGAGCGGCGGGCGGGTGGTGGCCATGCCGGGGACGTAGGTGTTGCGGACGCCGGTGGTGACATTGACGTACGCGAACGGCGAGGCGGCGTACAGGCGGGGCAACAGCTCGGTCAGGTCGTCGAGGCCGAGCCCGGAGTCCTCGCCCGGCTCCACCGAAACCCTTACGCCGATGGGGAGTTCACCGATCTCGCTGCGGATCGCGTCGATCACCTGGGCGAGCAGGGTGATCCGGTCGCCGTACTCGTCGTCGCGGGTGTTGTTGACGTGGGAGAGGAACTGGGCGAGCAGATAGCCGTGGCCCGCGTGCAGTTCGACGCCGTGAAAGCCGGCCTGCACGCTGTTGGCCGCCGAGACGCGGAACGCGTCGACGACATCGCGTACTTCTTCGGCACTCAGCGCGTGGGGTGCGGTCGCCTCACGCGGCGAACGGACGGCGGCGGCGGAGACCGGCGCGAAGTACGTGCCGGCGCCCAGGGTCTCGCGGCCGAGGTGGACGAGCTGTGCGAAGGCGATGGCGCCGCCGTCGGTGATGGCTTCGGCCCGGCGGCGTACGGCGTCCTTGATCTCGGGGCGCCAAGCCTCGGTCAGATAGCGCTGCGGCAGGGTCGACTCGGGCGCCACCGCGGTGCCGCCGGATATCACCATGGCGGCGCCGCCCTGCGCGAGACGCCGCCAGTAGGACGCGTCGGCCTCGGTGGGGGCGCCGTCGGCCACCGCGGCGGTGGCGTGTGCGGTGGCGACGAGCCGATTGCGGAGGGTGAGGCCGCCGAGCGTGAACGGGGTGGCGAGCGTGGCTGAGGTGCGTGGCGTCATGCGGCTCTGCTTCCGTTCAGGCGGCGGACGGCGGTGCGAGGCCGATGAGGTCGGCGATTCGGGCCCGATGCCGGTCCGCCGTACCGAACAGGACCTCGCTGCCGCGTGCCCGGCGCACGTACAGGTGGGCGGGGTGCTCCCAGGTGAAGCCGATCCCGCCGTGCAGCTGGACGTACTCCGCCGTCGCCAGGCGGAAGGTCTCGGAGCAGACCGCGGCGGCGGCACTGGCGGCCACCGGCAATTGGGGTGATGCGATGGCCACGCAGGCCGTCGCGTACGAGGACACCGAGCGCGCCGCCTCCAGCGCGACCAGCACATCGGCAAGACGGTGCTTGACGGCCTGGAAGGAGCCGATGGGGCGCCCGAACTGATGGCGCTGCGCCACGAACTCGACCGTCGCGTCCAGGGCGTGGCCGCTTCCGCCCACCTGCTCGGCGGCGAGCGCGGCCCGCCCCGCGTCGAGTGCCGCCGTCACATCGCCCGACTCCCCCACGGGCGTGGCGGGCGCGCCGTGGAACTCCACCCGTGCCTGGCGGCGCGTCTCGTCCAGGACGCGGTGCGGGGTGCGCACGCAGGTGTCAGGGACGGGCTCACAGGCGAACAGCCGCAGGCCTTCGGCGGTCCGGGCCCGTACGAGGATCAGGTCCGCGCCGGCGCCGTCGAGCACGAAGTCCGCCGCTCCGCGCAGCACCGGGCCCCCGGCGCCGGGCTCGGCGCTGATCCCGGGCTCTTCGTCGTGGAAATCGGCCACGGTCGCGGTGAGCGTACCGTCGGCGATCCGCGGCAAGTAGCGCGCGCACGCCTGCCGGTCACCGCTGCCGAGCAGGGCGTGCGCGGCGAGGACCACGGTGGGCAGGAGCGGCGCGCAGTACAGCGCGCGCCCGGACTCCTCCAGTGCCACGGCGAGTTCGGCGAAGGTGAAGCCGGACCCTCCGTACTCCTCGGGGATCGCGAGGCCGTGGACACCGATCTCGCCCGCGAGCCGCGCCCATACGGCCTCGTCGTGTCCGCGCGGAGTGGCCAGGTGCTTGCGGACATCCTCGGGTCCGCTCACTTCGGTGAAGAAGTCCCGCAGGACGGTGCGCAGTTCCCGCTGTTCCTCGGTTTCGGAAAGCAGTTGGGGGTCGATCTCAGGGTGACGGCGGTGCATGGAATCTCCAACGTGCTCGTGTGGTGGTGGGCTCAGGAGGCCGAGCCGTGGGGCGCCGACGCGGCGGCGGTCTCCGCGGCCGTCAGTCCGAAGACGAGGGCCGATGCGAGGCCGCCCGCGTAGGCGCGGTGCCACAGGCCGCCGGTGTCCGAACCAGCGGCGAGGAGCCCTGGAAGAGGGCGGGCATCCTCGCCCAGGACGCGGGCCCTGTCGTCGATGCGCACGCCGTGGAACGGGAACGTGATGGCCGGTGTCGTCTCGATGACGTAGTACGGCGGCTCGTCCAGCGGCAGGCGGTCCAGCTTCCGGCCAGGACCCGGCTCCACCCCGGCCGCGGCCTGCTCGTTGAACAGCTTGACGGCGTCGCGAACGACCTCGCCCTCGTAGCCCCACTCCTCGGGGAGGTAGGCCAGCTCGTCGAGGTCTTCGGCGAGTCCGACACGTCCGCCGCGCTTGTCGGCGATGGCGTACTTGTCGACGGCCACGGCGCCCTCGACGTACGAGCCGACGATCCAGTCGCGGAACACCCGGGCGTCGGCGATGAGGAGGCCGCGGCTCTCGGGCTCGTCGAGGAGGGCCATGGCGGTGAGATGGTCGCCCAGCGTCTCGTCGACGAACCGCTCGCCGCGCAGATTGAACAGCAGGGCGTGCTCGCTGTAGTACAGCGACATGTCGACGAAGTCCGCCGGGTCGGCGAAGGGGATACCGCTGGGGATGAGGTGGCCGTAGAAGCCTGCGTCGTCAGGTCCGGTGGCCGCGCCGACCTCGGTGGCGAGGCGGTAACCGCCACCTCGGCTGCGGCTGTTGGAGCGCAGCTGCATACGGTCGGCGTGGGGGTGCACATGGGCGGTGCGCAGGCCGACGTCGCCCTGGAAGCCTCCGGTGGCGATGAGGGTGGTCGTGGCGCGCACGCGTCGGCGTCCGCCGTCGGCACGGCGCACGTCGGCGCCGACCACGGTGCCCTCCTCGACGACGAGGCGCTCGGTCCCGGTCTCGAGCAGCAACTCGCCGTCGCCCCGCAGGATCAGCCGGCGGCAGGTGTCGACATAGTGGTTGGTGTCGAACTGGTGGCCGCGGCCGAAGCTGAGAACGGCCTGGGCGCCCTTGGCCTCCACTCCCAGGGACCGGATCCACGAGATGCCGTCGTCGAACCGGTCCACCAGGGCGTGTGTGAGTACGCGTTCTCCCCGTGGGTTGTGCCGGTCCATGATCTCCCGGTCGGGCGCGGTCCATGCGTAACCCGCGTATCGCGCGGAGCCGCCCACGTCCGGGGCGACCTCGACGACCACGACGGAAAGGCCGTCACGGACTGCTCGGGCTGCGGCGGTGAGGCCGGCCATGCCCGCGCCGATGACGAGCAGGTCAACACCTTCTTGGTGCATGGGGTCTTCTCCTCGAGCCAGCTATCGGTTGTCCGCATCAGCCCTGTGCGGCGGCCACGGGAGCGTCCTCTTCGCCGTCGAAGTAGGCCTGCTCGGCGTGGGCGAGGAACACGGCGTCGGCGGGCTCGCCACGGGTGGCGATGCGGCCGTCGTGCAGCACGACCACTTCGTGGGCGGCGGACGCGGCCCGGCCGAGCGACTGTTCGAGGAGTACGACCGTCATGCCCTCGCGGGCAAGCCTGCCGAGGCGGGCGTACACCTCGTCGACCATCGCCGGGGAGAGCCCGAGCGTGGGCTCGTCGACGATCAGGAGTTCGGGTCCTGCCATCAGGGCCCGGGCGATCGCCAGGATCTGCTGTTCACCCCCGGAGAGCCCGGCGGCGGGTATGCCCATCCGCTCGCGCAGCCGCGGCGGCAGCCATTCGCCGGTCTCCGCGAGCCTCGCCCGCAGGTCCGCCCCCTTGATGCCCGCGGCGTACGCGGCGACCTCCAGGTTCTCCCGCAGGGAGAGCGTCTTGAACAGTGCGCGGCCCTCTGGCACCAGTGCGCTGCGCAGCTCGCCGTCGACCACACGCCCGCCGCGGGTCGGCGCGAGTGTGCCGTGCAGGATGCGGCCAAGCGTGCTCTTGCCCGCGCCGTTGGCTCCCACAACACCGACGACGCTGCCCCGCGCGACGGCGAGGTCGATCCCGCGCAGGGCGGTGATCCCGCCGTAGGCGTGGTCCACACCGGTGAGCTGGACGGCGACGCGCTCGGTGACCTGCCGCGGCGGGGGCTCGCTCCGGGCGCCGCCCTCGCCCAGGTAGGAGGACCGCACCCGGGGATCCTCCAGGATCCTGCCGGGCTCGCCCTCGCCGATCGGCCTGCCGAAGTCGAAGGCGACCACGCGGTGGGCGACGGCGAACAGGTCGTCGAGGACGTGGTCGATGATCACGACGGCCGTGCCGCGCTGTTGCTGCCGCACGATCTGCCGTGCGAGCAGCGTGCGTTCGGTGGCGTCGAGGCCGCCGAACGGCTCGTCCAGGATGAGCAGTTCGGGCTCCTCCGCGAGCGCCCTGGCGAGGTCGAGGCGCTTGTGCAGGCCGAACGGCAACTCGGCCGGATAACGGTCCGCGACATGGGCGAGGCCGACGTCGTCGAGGAGTTCCGTGGCTCTGGCGCGGTGCTCCGCCGTGATGCGGCGCCGGGTGCAGAGCACGTTCTCCAGGACGGTCAGTTCGGGGAACGTCTCCGCGTGCTGGAAAGTGCGGCCGATGCCGATCCGTCGGCGCGCTGTGGCACGCGCCTTCAGCAGGGGTTTGCCATGAAAGCTGGCTCCGCCCGCGACCCGTCCGCCCCCGACGAGCCCCGAAAGGACGTTCAGGAGCGTCGTCTTGCCCGCGCCGTTGGGGCCGATGATCGCGAGGGTCTCGCCGGCCCGCACGGTCAGGGATGCTCCTTCGAGCGCCTTGAGACCACCGAAGGTGACCGCCACATCATCAAGTCTCAGTACTTCGGGCGCCGTTGCCCCGGGCGGGGGCGCCGGCTGCACGGGCTCATCGGGGAGTTCCGCGGCGGCCGTGACCTGCGGCGTGGGACGCCGAAGGAGGCGGCGGGCCATGCGGGCGAGGAAGAGCACCACTCCGCCCGGCAGGAACAGCAGCGTGGCGATGAGCACGACGCCCTGAAGGATCGGCTGTGGTACTCCCGCACTCTCGGCGGCCGTGGGCGCCCAGGTCAGGTACGCGCCGCCGACGACCGCTCCCAGCAGGGTTCCGGCGCCGCCGAGGACGCACGCGGCGATCAGCGAGATCGCCAGTGCCAGCGAGAACGGGTCGGGGCTGACGAATCCGACGACCAGGGCGAGCAGTACCCCCGCAAGGGCCGCGAACGCGGCGCTGACCGAGAAGGCGAGCGCCGACTGGATCTCCGGCGCGATACCGATCGAACGCGCCGCCATCGGGTGGGACTTGGCGGCGACCAGTCGCATCCGCAGGGCGGTGGGCCGCGCCAGTGCGGCCACGGCGAGCGCGACCCCGGCCACACCCACGGCTATGTACTGCGCCTGTGTTCCGGCGCTGGCCAGCGTGCCGAGGCCCAGGGCGCTGTGCAGCCCCTCCACCGGCAGGCCCTGGTCCCCGCCGGTCACGCTGATCCACTGACCCATCACCTCCATCGCCACCATGGTGAACGCGAGGGTGAGCAGAGCGACGTACAGCATGGAGAACCGGGCCCCGGCGCTCCCCAGGAACGCCCCGAATGCGGCGCTGCAGCCGAGCGCGCCGAGCAGCACGAGCTCCACCGACCAGCCGTGCCCGCTGCCGTAGGCCGCGAAGTAGGCGCCCAGGGCGAAGAACGCGGGGTGGGCGATCGACCAGATGCCGGACCAGCCCGCGAGCAGGCCGACCGAGAGGACGAGGACGGTGTAGACGGCCGCGAGCCCCACCGAGTAGGCCTGATACGGCGGCACGGCCCCGGAGCTCAGCAACACGATGAGCGCGGCCGCGACCAGCGGCCCGAGCATCACCTTGCCGAGGTGGGACCGAGTGACGAAAGGCATGGACCGCTCCTTCAGACCCGCTGGAATGTGCGCACGCCGAACAGCCCCTGGGGGCGGATCAGCAGCACGAGGATGGTGAACGTAAAGACAAAGGTGTCCCGGTATCCGGCCGAGACGTAGCTCGCGGCCAGGTTGTCGAGCACACCGACCGTCAGGCCGCCGATAACGGCGCCGTACATGCTGGTCAGGCCGCCGAGGAAGATCCCCGCGAAGGCTCGGAACAGCGGTGCGCTGAGCACGGTGGGCATGAGCCCCGCCCGGGGCGCGTAGAGGACCGCGGCCAGTACCGCGAGGCCGAGGCCGAGCGCCCAGGCGATCCGAGCGATGCGCTGCGAGCCGAGGCCGAGGATCTGCGCGGTGTCGGCGGACTCGGCGACGGCGCGCATGGCGGAGCCGATGGTGGTGCGTCCGAAGAGATACGCCACCAGCGCCATCGCGACCGCCGCCACGGCGATGGTCAGCAGGCTCTGCGCCGGTATCGCCGAGCCTCCGAACGAGACGGATCCCTCCACCAGGCTCGGGAAGAGCCGTGGCTGGTCGTCCCAGATCGTGCTGATGACGCTCTCCGCGATGAGCGAGACGCCCATGGTCATGACGAGCGCCGAGAGCAACTCCCCCTGCGCGAGGGGCCTGATCACCGTCTCCCGGACGGCCAGGCCGACCGCGATGCTCACCGCCATCGCGGCCACGGCGGCGAGAACGAGCGGCAGTCCCCGGTCGTACAGCGTCAACGCGCCGTACAGCCCGAGGGTCGCCAGGCTCGCGAGGGCGAAGTTGACCACGTCCGTCGCCCGATAAATGATCACAAGCCCGAGGCCCATCAGGCCGTACACCGCGCCGCTGGCGAGTCCACTCACCAGGACGAGCAGAAACTGATCCACGTCGACCGTCTCCTCGTGCCGGGCGCCCACACGCCCCGCACCTTGGTACTACTTGACACGAACTGAACTCAATTCACGAACGGTAAGCAGCCGTGCCCCGAGCAGGCAAGACCTCTGCACCGGTTGTTTCGCAGCTGGGGGTCAGCTGGTGAAACGGCCGCCGTTGGCAAGAAGTACGGCGCCGACCAGGTTCGCGGCCGCGTCGCTCGCCAGGAACAGGGCGATGTCGGCGATCTCCTCGGGCGTCGCGTACGGGCGCACGCGCGGGTCGGCGAATCCGCTGCGCAGCTCAGGCGGCGTCCGCGCGGCCATGCCGGTCTCCGTCGGTCCCGGCGCCACCACGTTCACCCGGACCCCCGAGGCGATGACCTCCTTGGCGACGGCCTGACTCAGGGCGTGCACGCCCGCCTTGGACGCGGCGTAGTGCGGATAGCCGACAGGGGTGTCGAAGGCGGACGAGGATCCGATGACGACGATCGCCCCCGCCCCCACCGGCCGCATCGCCCGCACCGCGGCGCGCAGCACATGGAAGGTCCCGTCCAGGTTGATCCGCAGGACGCGACTCCAGGCCGCATCCCCGAGCCGGTCCGTCACCTCCGGCTGACGGCCCGCCGCAAGAGCGTCCGCGATCTCCCGCTTGGCCTCCGGGTCGTCGACACCGGCTGCGTGCACCAGCACATCGAGGCGTCCGTACCGCCTCACGACGTCCTCGACCGCCGTGTCGACCGCGGCCGCGTCCGCGACGTCGAGCGGGACCGCGCTCGCGGCGCCGATCCCTTCGGCAACACCCTTGGCACTGTCGGCATTCACGTCGGCCAGGACCACGGCCCGCGCCCCCTCGGCGGCCAACTGCCGTGCGACTGCCGCACCCATCCCCGAGCCGGCCCCGGTCACCATCGCGACCTTGCCCTCGAACCTGACCGCTTGCCGCGCATCGCTGTTCATCTGCGTCTCCTCACCCATGACTTGATACTGAACTGACTTCGTCTCTGTTACCGTGACCGGCGTCGCGTCGGATTGACAAGAGCCTGGACGGTGAACATGGCGGCGGTGGACATGAGGGCAGTGCGGCTCACGGCATGGGGACGGGAACCCTTGCTCGACGAAGTACCGCGACCGGTGCCGCGTGAGGCCGAGGTTCTGGTGAAGGTGGAAGCCGCCGGACTCTGCCATTCGGATGTGCACGTCGTCGACGCGGCAGCGGGCACGCTCCCCTACCGCCTGCCGTTCACCCTCGGGCATGAGGTCGCGGGACACGTCGCGGCCATCGGACCCGCTGCCGACGGCACGCGTATCGGTGATCGCGTCGTCGTCCACGGCCCGTGGGGCTGTGGGTCCTGCGCACACTGCGCCGCGGGCAGGGACAACTACTGCGACCGGCGCGGCGAACTGTCCTGGCACGGAACCGGTCTTGGCAGGGACGGCGGGATGGCCGAGTGCGTGCTCGTCCCGTCCGCCCGTCATCTCGTGCCGATCGGCGATCTTCCCGCCGACCAGGCGGCACCGCTCTCCGATGCGGGCCTGACGTCCTTCCATGCGATCGCCGGGTTGCGGCACGCGCTCGGCGAAGGCACCACCGCCGCGGTCATCGGCGTCGGCGGGCTCGGCCACCTGGCGGTCCAGATCCTGCGCGCGACCACCCCGAGTCGTGTGCTCGCCGTCGACATCCGCGACGAGGCCCTCGCGCTCGCGCACCGGTGCGGCGCACACGTCGCCACCTTGTTGCGCGAGGACACCGCTCAGGTGCTGCGGGCGCGGACCGACGGCGTGGGCGTGGACGCCGTACTCGACTTCGTGGGCACCACGGCCACACTCGAAC